>JABMMH010000402.1 GCA_013205645.1 Polaromonas sp.
CACCCGGTGCGGTGTCTTTGGTGATGGTCGAGCCGCCGCCGATGGTGCCGCCGGCGCCGATGGTCACAGGCGCGATCAGCACGCAATTGCTGCCGACGTGGACGTCGGCCTCGATCACGGTGCGGTGTTTGTTGGCGCCGTCGTAGTTGGCGGTGATGCTGCCGGCGCCGTAGTTCACGCGTTCGCCGACGGTGGCGTCGCCCAAGTACGCCAAGTGATTGGCTTTGGCACCTTTGGCCAAGGTCGAGTTTTTCACTTCGACAAAGTTGCCGATGTGCACCTCGGCCCCGAGCTTGGCGCCGGGCCGCAGCCGGGCAAACGGGCCGATCAGCGCGCCTTCGCCGACCTCAACACCGAGCTTCTCACCATCGATGTGGGTGAAAGGATGGATCACGGCGGCGTTGGCGATCACGCAGTTGGCGATCACGCAGTTGGCCCCCACGCGCACGCCGTCACCGAGGCTGACGTGCCCTTCAAAAACGCAGTTGACGTCGATCTCGACATCGCGCCCGCAGACCAGCTGGCCGCGCACATCGAGCCGCGCAGGGTCGGCTAGGCGCGTGCCTTGTTCCATCAGCGCGTCGGCGTTGCGTCGCTGGTAAATGCGCTCTAGTTCAGCCAGTTGCACCGGGCTGTTGACGCCAGCCACCTGCGCCGCGTCGGTGATTTGGTGCGCCAGCACCGGCAAACCGTCGGCCACGGCGAACTTGACGATGTCGGTGAGGTAGTACTCACCCTGGGCGTTTTGGTTGTCTAACCGGCTAAGCCAACTGCGCAGCAAGCGCGTCGGCACAGCCATGATGCCGCTGTAAATCTCGTTGATCTGGCGCTGCGCGTCACTGGCGTCTTTGTGCTCGACGATGGCCAGCACCTTGCCAGCAACACTTTCGCGGACGATGCGACCGTAACCGGTGGGCTCTGGCAGGGCCAACGTCAGCAAGGCCAAATGCTGACCCGCACACAACGCCAACAACGCTTGCAGCGTGCTGGCTTGGGTCAAGGGCACATCGCCCGACAAAATCAGCGTGACGCCGTCGTCAGCCAGTTGCGGCAGCGCTTGCTGCACGGCATGACCCGTGCCCAGCTGCGGCTCTTGCCGCACAAACTGCAAACCCAGCGCTGCGGGGGCGTCCGCGCTCAGCGCCGTCTCCACCTCAGCCGCGCCGTGACCGGTGATGACCACCGCTTGCCTGGCCGATAACAGTGCGGCGCATTCGATTACGTGACGTAACAAAGCGCGACCGCCCAAACGGTGCAACACTTTGGGCCTTGCGCTCTTCATCCGTGTGCCCTTGCCGGCGGCCATGATGACGACGTCTATCGGAGTTGCCATGAGTTGCCCTGCTTACTTGTCATTGTTTAAAAACCTGCTGAAGATTATCGGCGCAGCCATGCTCCTCATGGGTTTGCAGGGCTGCGGCGCGCTGCGCTTGGCCTACAACCAGTCACCGCTGGCGACCTACTGGTATGCCGATGGCTATCTCGATTTCAACGCCAGCCAACGGCCTTTGGTGAAGGCTGCGCTGGACGACATTCAACAATGGCACCGGCAGACGCAATTGCCGCTTTACATCGAGACGCTGGACAAGCTGCAGCAGCAGATGCCCAAAGACATGTCTGCCACGCAGGCCTGCACGCTGTTCACGGAGGTTCAAGGCCGCTTGATCGTGACCTTTGACGGCATTGCTGGTCGGTTGCAGTCAGAAGGTCAAAAAGAAGGCCAAGGCGCTGGCATGCAGGTGCTGGCCAGCTTGGACAACGCGCAGCTGGCACAACTGCAGAAAAAACTGACCAAAGCCAATGCCACGTACCGTCAAGAGAATGTCGAGGGGACGGCGCCCAAGCTGCGCGACAAGCGGCTTGATCAAGCCGTCTCGCGCGCCGAGAGTCTTTACGGCAACCTCACCAGCAAGCAAGAAGCCTTGCTGGATGCCCGGCTTGAAGCCTCCGGTTTCGAGCCAGAAGCCTTCTACGCCGAACGCCTGCGCCGGCAGCAAGATTTGCTGCAAACGCTGCGCAACCTGAAGCCAGCCGCCGCCGCTGTTTCGTCCAACTTGGGCGGCGTCTTCGCGCGCGTGGCCATGTCGCCAGACCCGAACTACCGGGACTACAGCCAAAGAACGCGGCTGCAAGCCTGCCAAACCTTCGCTGATTTGCACAACAGCATGAGCCCAGAGCAACGCCTCAAGGCAGCGCGCAAGCTGCAAAATTACGCCTTGGATTTGCGCGCGCTGTCAGTCCAGCGCTAGAGCCCAGTTTCAGCTGCCCGACCAGACCACGCCTACGTCGTTCAGCAAGGCGTCCAGCGGCACATCGTGTGCCTCGGGTTGCAGGTCAGGCAGCCAGCCGTGGCTGTAACCGAGCCCGACCGTCACCGGCTTGGGTTGCAAAGTGGCCAGCGTCCGGTCGTAAAAACCGCCGCCGTAGCCCAATCGGTAGCCGCCCGGACCGTAGCCGACGCAAGGAACAAACAACAAGGTCGGGACAATCATTTCGGTGTCTTTGGGTTTTGGAATGCCGTAGGCGTCTTCTTCCATCGGGCAACCTGGGTACCAAGCGTGAAAGGTCAGCGTTTTGTGAACTTTATCGACCACCGGCAGTCCGATCTTGCGAGGCGAACGGTTCGCCAGGCTTTCGGTCACGATTTGTGTGCCGCCGTCCGGGGTCAAGGGCTTGTTCGGCTCAAACAACTCGCCGAGCATGGCGTCTTCTTGCCAGCGGTAAAGCGCCGGCAAGGGGTCAAACTCACCTTTGATCGGCCAATAAGCGCCAATCACGGCATCCGGCCGGCCGACCAGCCAGATGCGCATGACACGCTGTAACAAGTCTGCGCGCTGTAGGCGATCAGGCAGGTTCAAACGTTGATCGATGAGATGTTTACGCGCAGTTAATTTGTCCATAATCACCCGATGCTATCGAAATTTATTTACACCGCTGCGCTGGCAGCCCTGACCAGTTCTTTTTTCACTGTCCCAGCCGTCGCGCAAACCACGGCGGCGACGGCGTTAACGCGTGCCGACGAGACCGTCTTGGAGATGGGCCAAGCCTTCAGGCGCGGTGACAAAGCCCGCTTGGCCAACTTGCTGCCGCAGGTGCGCGGCCATGCGCTGGAACCGTGGGCCGCGTATTGGGAATTGCGCAGTCGGCTGAACGAAGCGAGTCCGCCAGAAGTGCAGGCGTTTTTGACGCGTTACGCTGGCAGCTACCAAGAAGACCGACTCCGCAACGACTGGCTGCTGCTGCTCGGCGAGCGCCGTGACTGGACTAATTTTGCGATCGCGCATCCGCAATTCCGCATGGGCGATGACCGCGACGTGCGCTGCTACGCCTGGCTCATCGATCACGTCACCCAGGGGCCCGACAGCACGGGCGCGCGGGCCGACAACGTCAAGCAAAACTGGTACGCCCAGCGCGACGCCGACGACGGTTGCCGGGCCGCGGCTGAGCGCCTGCTGGCCTCCAAACAACTGGTGCCGCTGGACATCTGGCGCAAAGCCCGGCTGTCGATCGAGAGCAACCGGCCCCGCCCGACCCGTGACGCGGTTGAGATGGTCTCGCCGGAATCGATGGCCTTGCTGGCGATCATTCAAGCCAACCCGTCGCAATTCCTGACTGACAAGAAACTGGCGTTCACGAAGGTTCGCAAAGAACTCATCACGCTGGCGCTGGTCAAGCTGGCCGCCACCGAGCCCGAAGCAGCCGCTAAATTTTTAGAACACAAATGGGGCTTTCAGTTGAGCGCCGAAGAACGCAACTGGGTCTGGGGCGTCATTGGCAAGCAAAGCGCGATTCGTTTTAGCAGCCAAGGCTTGGATGCGCTGGCGTACTTCAGCAAGGTATCGGCTGACGCTGACCTCACCGACGAGATGCTGGCCTGGAAAGCCCGCGCTGCCTTGCGCGTCGGCGACCAGCCGCGCTGGGCCTCGGTGCTGAGCAGCATCAACGCCATGAGCAGCGAGGCTAGGCAAGACCCGACCTGGACTTATTGGAAAGCCCGCGCCTTGTTGGCTGGCACACCGACAGCCGCCAAGCGGGCTGAAGCGCTGGCGCTGTACCAGTCGATTGCCTCGGTGCGCGGCTTTTACGAACAACTCGCGCTCGAAGAGTTAGGCCAGCTCATCACCGTGCCGGCCAGCCCAGCAGCCTTGAGCACTGCAGAAAAAGACGCCGCCCGCAGCAACGCCAGTCTGCAACGCGCGACGTACGCCATCGCCATCGGTCTGCGCAGCGAAGGCGTGCGCGAATGGAACTACGCCACCAACTTGGCGCAAACCGGCGGCATGGGTGACCGCGAGTTGTTGGCTGCTGCGCAGTTGGCCTGCGACCGCGCCATCTGGGACCGCTGCATCAACACCAGCGAACGCACGCAAGGCGACATGGACTTTGCCCAACGCTTCCCGATGCCGTTTCGAGACGCCGTCATCAAACGCAGCCGAGAGATTGGTCTAGACCCGGCTTATGTCTATGGTTTGATCCGCCAAGAAAGTCGCTTCATCATGGACGCGCGCTCTGGCGTCGGCGCCTCCGGCCTGATGCAAGTCATGCCAGCCACCGCGCGCGAAACCGCTCGATACATCGGCCTGACAAGTTTCACCGCCAATCAAATCAACGACCGCGACACCAACATCACCATTGGCACGGCCTACTTGAAGCGAGCGCTGGATGATTTTGGCGGCTCGATGGCGATGGCCGCTGCCGCCTACAACGCCGGGCCGAGCCGGCCGCGCAACTGGCGCAACGGGCCGCAACTCGAAGCCGCGATCTGGGCCGAAAACGTGCCCTTCAACGAAACCCGCGACTACGTCAAGAAAGTGTTGTCCAACACCACCAACTACGCCGCCATGTTGACCGGTCAGCCGCAGTCTTTGAAGGCGCGGCTGGGCATGGTAGGTCCGCGCGAAGCCAGCGCGCCACCGACTGACGACAAAATGCCTTGAGAAAACAAGCCAGGCGGACGGACCGCTTGGCGCTTGCCGATCACTGCTCGGCGAAGGCGCGCTCAATCACGAAGTCACCTTGGCGAACGGTGTTGCCTTCTTTGAAGCCGCGCTCTTCGAGCATGCGCTTCAGGTCTTTCAGCATGCCCGGGCTGCCGCAGATCATGACGCGGTCTTCCACCGGGTTGAGCGCGGGCAGGTTCAAGTCGGCCATCAGCTTGCCGCTCTCGATCAGGTCAGTCACCCGGCCGGTGTTGCGGTAAGCCTCGCGGGTGACGGTCGGGTAGTACAGCAGTTGCTTGGCGATCATCTCGCCCAAGAACTCATGCTGCGCCAGCTCGCTGTCAATCAGGTCGTGATAAGCCAACTCCTCGACTTGTCGCACGCCGTGCACCAGCACCACTTGCTCGAATTGCTCGTAAGTGGCCGGGTCGCGGATGATGCTCAAGAAAGGCGCCAGGCCGGTGCCGGTAGACAGCAAATACAGCCGTTTACCGGGCAGCAGGTAGTCAATCAGCAAAGTGCCAGTCGGTTTGCGACCGACGATCACGGTGTCGCCCACCTGGAGGTGTTGCAGGCGCGACGTCAGCGGGCCGTCTTGCACCTTGATGCTTAGAAATTCAAGATGCTCGTCGTGGTTTGGGCTGACGATGCTGTAAGCACGCAGCAGCGGCTTGTCGTTAACGCGCAGACCGATCATGGTGAAGTGGCCATTGCTGAAGCGAAGCGACTGGTCGCGGGTCGTCGTGAAGGTGAACAGCGTGTCGGTCCAGTGGTGGACGGATAAAACCCGTTCTTCGTTGAAAGCGCTCATGGTGTGTACGTGTAAAACTTGGGTAAAAAGCAGAAAGCAATAAGACACTATTGTCGGCGAAAGGCCAATGACCGTTGTCCTGACCGACAATAGTGATCCGCCAACGCGCGGGGACACCTGAAAAGTCCCCAAGAGTCCTTGATTTATCCGCAAGCAGGAAAAAATTTCATGAAGATGCAAGTCAAAAAAGCACTGGGCGCCATGACGCTCATCAGCCTGGTCTCGGTGCTCGCACCGGCGCAGGCGCAGGACGTCATCAAGATCGGCGAGATCAACAGCTACAAGGCGCAGCCCGCCTTCCTCGAACCCTACAAAAAGGGCATGGACTTGGCGATTGAGGAAATCAACGCCAGCGGCGGTATCAACGGCAAAAAACTCGAACTCATAGTCCGAGATGACAACGCCAACCCCGGCGACGCCGTGCGCGCCGCCGAAGAACTGCTGTCGCGCGAAAAGGTCGACGTGCTCACTGGTTCTTTCCTCTCGCACATTGGTCTGGCCCTGGCCGACTTTGCCAAACAAAAGAAAATCTTCTTTTTGGCGTCTGAGCCCCTGACCGACAAAATTGTCTGGCAGAACGGCAACCGCTACACCTTCCGTCTGCGCACCTCGACCTACATGCAGGTCGCCATGTTGGTGCCCGAAGCCGCAGCGATGAAGAAAAAGCTCTGGGCTATCGTCTACCCCAACTATGAATACGGTCAGTCGGCGGCAGCCACCTTCAAGACGCTGCTGACAGCTGCGCAGCCGGATGTCGAGTTCGTCGCCGAACAAGCGCCGCCGCTGGGCAAGGTTGACGCCGGTAGTGTGGTGCAAGCGTTGGCCGATGCCAAGCCAGACGCGATTTTCAACGTGTTGTTCGGTGCCGACCTCGCCAAGTTTGTCCGCGACGGTAACACCCGGGGCCTGTTCAAAGGGCGTGAAGTGGTCAGCCTGTTGACCGGCGAGCCCGAGTACCTCGACCCGCTCAAGGAAGAAACGCCGAACGGTTGGCTGGTCACCGGCTACCCTTGGTACGGCATTCAAACGCCCGAGCACAAGGCCTTCTACAACGCCTACAACGCCAAGTTCAAGGACTACCCGCGGCTCGGCTCAGTGATCGGCTACAGCGCCATCAAGTCGCTGGCCGCCGGCATGAAAAAAGCCAACTCCACCGACACTGAAAAACTCATCACGGCTTTTCGGGGTTTGTCTTTGGTCACGCCGTTTGGCCCGATCACTTACCGCCCACAGGACCACCAATCGACTCTGGGCGCGTATGTTGGCCGGACCAAGAACGACAATGGCAAAGGCGTGATGGTCGACTACCGCTACCTTGACGGCGCCAAGTTCCTGCCGACCGACGCCGAGGTTAAAAAGCTGCGCGCAGCCGACTGATGGGCGTGAGCCAGCCATGAGTTTTTCTGGCTTTGTGGTCCAGCTGCTGAATGGCTTGGCCGGTGCCTCATCGCTGTTTTTGGTAGCCGCCGGGCTGTCGCTGATTTTTGGCGTGACGCGGATTGTTAATTTCGCCCACGGCTCATTCTTCATGGTCGGCATCTACGTCGCTTACTCACTGGTGGGGGCGTTGGGTGCCAGTGTTGGCTTCTGGCCGTCCTTGCTGTTGGCCGCACTGGCGGTGGCCTTGCTGGGCGCGCTGGTCGAAGTGCTGCTGCTGCGCCGGATTTACCGCGCACCTGAGCTGTTTCAATTGCTGGCGACCTTTGCACTCGGGCTGGTGATCAAAGACGGCGTGCTGTGGTGGTGGGGCGCCGAAGAATTGCTAGGCCCACGTGCGCCCGGCCTCACCGGTTCGGTGTTGATTCTGGGTCGGCAATTTCCTTCTTACGATATTTTTCTGATCTTTGCGGGGCCGGTGGTGCTGGGTCTGCTCTGGTTGCTCTTGACCAAGACCCGCTTTGGCACCTTGGTGCGGGCCGCCACGCAAGACCGTGAGATGGTCAGTGCGCTGGGCGTGAACCAAGCTTGGTTGTTCACGGCGGTCTTTGCTTTGGGTGCTTTTCTGGCCGGTCTGGGCGGGGCGCTGCAACTGCCTCGTGAGCCCGCCAACTTAGAGATGGACTTGAACATCATCGGTGCCGCCTTCGTGGTGGTGGTGGTCGGCGGCATGGGCTCGATTCCGGGCGCTTACGTGGCGGCGCTGCTGATTGCGCAGCTCAAAGCGATTTGCATTTGGCTCGGTCTGGTCGAGATCGCCGGCATCAGCATTTCATTCTCAAAGCTCACGCTGGTGGTTGAGTTTTTGGTCATGGCGGTGGTCTTGGTGGTGCGGCCTTGGGGGCTCTTCGGCCGGCCGCAAGCGCCGAGCCGGCACGGAGGTGGCGCCGAGCAACCCCTCAGGCAGCCAGACCGCCTCTACACCTATGGCGTCGCCGGGCTGCTTGGCCTGCTGGTGCTGCTGCCGACCCTGACGACACAGTCGCCTTACATGACGATTTTGATGATCGACTTGTTGGTCGCCGTGTTGTTTGCAGCCAGCCTGCACTTCATCATGGGCCCGGCTGGCATGCATTCGTTTGGCCATGCCGCCTACTTCGGCCTGGGCGCTTACGGTGCCGCCTTGTTGGTGCGCAGCCTGAACCTGCCGATGGAAGTGGCGCTGGTTGTTGCGCCGGCCATAGCGGCTTTCGGGGCTTTTGTGTATGGCTGGTTCTGCGTCAGGCTGTCGGGCGTTTATTTGGCCATGCTGACGCTGGCTTTTGCACAAATCACTTGGGCCATCAGCTACCAGTGGGACAGCGTCACCGGTGGCAGCAACGGCCTGACCGGCGTTTGGCCGTCCGAGTGGTTGGCTGACAAAGAGACGTATTACTACCTGACGCTGACACTGGTCGCCGGCGCCGTGTTGCTGATGCACCGCTTGCTGTACTCACCGTTTGGCTACGGCCTGCGGGCCGCCCGCGATTCGGCGCTGCGCTCAGACGCCATCGGCATGGACGTCAAGCGCCTGCAGTGGGTGGCGTTTGTGTTGGCAGGCACTTTTGCCGGTTTGGCCGGTGCCTTGTATGCGTTTTCAAAAGGCAGCATTTCGCCAGAAAGCATGTCTGTCGGCAGGTCGATTGACGGTTTGGTCATGGTCTTGTTGGGCGGCGTGCAGACGCTGGTCGGGCCTGTCGTTGGCGCGGTCACCTTCACTTGGCTGCACGACACCGTGGCCCGCAACACCGACTACTGGCGCGCCGTGCTGGGCGGCATTGTGTTGCTGCTGGTGCTGCTGTTTCCGCAGGGCATCGTCGGCTTTGCCCAGCAAGCGTTATTGCGCTTGCGCGGCGCGAAAGCAGGGCAATCATGAGCTTGCTCAAAGTCTCCAATCTGGGTAAATCTTTTGGCGGTGTCAAAGCCGTGGATGGCATCAGTTTTGAGCTGGCCGCCGGTGAACTGCTGGCGCTGATCGGGCCCAACGGCGCCGGCAAATCCACCGCCTTCAACATGATCAATGGCCAGCTGCCGGCCGATGCCGGCTCGATTCAACTCGACGGCCACGAACTCGTCGGCTTGACCCCGCGCGAGATCTGGCGGCTCGGCGTCAGCCGGACTTTCCAAATTGCCGAAACCTTTTCGTCGCTGACCGTGGTCGAGAACGTGCAAATGGCCTTGCTGTCGTCCGACCGCAAGCTGTTCTCGATGTGGCGCCGCGCCGCCGACCACAAACGCGCGGAAGCCCTTGAGCTGCTGGACCAAGTCAGCCTGAAGTCGCAGGCTGACCGGCCCTGCAGCGTGTTGGCCTATGGCGATGTCAAACGTGTTGAGCTGGCCATGGCGATGGCCAACAAACCCAAGCTGCTGTTGATGGA
>JABMMH010000403.1 GCA_013205645.1 Polaromonas sp.
GACTACCTGACCGACCTGTTCCCGATCATGGAACTCGGCACCAGCGCCAAGATGCTGTCGATCGTGCCCTTGATGGCCGGTGGCGGCATGTACGAAACCGGTGCTGGCGGTTCGGCCCCCAAGCACGTCAAGCAACTGGTGGAAGAAAACCATTTGCGCTGGGACTCACTCGGTGAATTCTTGGCGCTGGCTGCCAGCCTAGAAGACTTGGGCATCAAGACCAAGAACGAGAAAGCCAAGGTTCTCGCCAAGGCGCTGGACGCTGCAACCGGCAAGTTGCTGGACAACAGCAAAAACCCGTCGCCTAAAACCGGCCAGTTGGACAACCGCGGTAGCCAGTTTTACTTGTCCATGTACTGGGCCCAAGAGTTGGCAGCTCAAACGGCTGACAAAGAACTGCAAGCGCAGTTCGCACCCTTGGCCAAGGCCTTGACGGACAGCGAAGAGAAGATCGTCGCTGAGTTGAATGCAGTGCAGGGCAAGCCAGTGGACATTGGCGGTTACTACATGCCTGATATTCAGAAGTTGACGGCGGTGATGCGCCCCAGCGCAACCTTCAACGCGGCCTTGGACGCGGTCAAGGCTTAAGCTTTTCCAGGACGCCTCGGCCGGACAGACCATACAGGCCAAACAGGCCTTTCAAGCCGCTCAGAGCGCGCATGGATGAAAATCCGTGGGTGCGCTGAGCGGCTTGATTCGTTTGGGTCTTTCGGTGCGGCGGAGTTTACTTTTGTGCCTGCGCACCGGCAACAACAACGCTTCGGAGGTGCCCGGTGAACATTTCGCCAAGGCAATTTTAAATATACTTTAAAATATAAGTGTTGAAACCTCATCTTCAGGAGATGCTATGTCGCAAATCACTTTGTATCTGGACGATGCCACGCAGGCTTTGGTAGAGCAGGCCGCGCAGGCTCACGGTCTGTCTAAAAGTCGCTGGGTGGCTGACATCATTCGCAAATACGCCGCTCACGAGTGGACGCAGGATGGCTTGGCTTTGGCTGGACGGTTTGCTGACTTCCCATTGCGCGAAGGTGCCCTTGTGGTGCAGCCCGCCGATGCGGCGCGTGTCGGTTTTTAAAGGCGCACGATGCTGGTTCTCGACAGCAACACCATCAGCTATTATTTTCGCGGTGACCCGCAAGTGGTGCCTCGCTTGCAAGCCCTGCGGCCTACCGATCTGGGTGTCCCGGCCATTGTGGAATACGAGCTACGGTATGGCTTGATGCGCTTGCCTGCAGATGCAGCCGCCGCTCGCTTGGCTGCTTTGGCGCAGTTTTTACTGCCGATGCAGCTTTTGCCATTTGACAGTGAGTGCGCTGTTCACGCTGCCCGACTCCGTGTTGAGCTGGAGGCCGTGGGCACGCCCATCGGCCCGCACGACACGCTGATCGCCGCCACTGCGCTGCGCTACCAGGCCACGTTGGTGACGCGCAATGTGCGGGAGTTTTCTCGCGTACCCGGTTTGCAGTGGCTGAATTGGCACGACGTCGTTTGAGCGATGTCATGCCATGGCCTGGTTTCAATAGCCCTGATTGCAAACATAAAAGCCGTCAAATGATGCTGAATGCCTAAACTTTCCTCAAATCGCCAGCGGGTCCACATCCACGGCCCAGCGAATGAGCGGCTTGAATTCGGCTTGCTGGCGCGTCGCCGCCATGACCGGCTGCCACGCTGCCAGAAAGCGCTGCAGCGCCACGCGTGAGCTGCTTTCGACCAGCATTTGTGCCCGCTCGACATTGGCTACACGCTGGATCGTCATCGGCACGGCTGGGTAGGGCGTGACCCGGTCGTGCCCTGGCAGGGCTTGCGCTTGGGCGGCTGCCGCTGCGGCGTTTAGAAAGCCCTGTGCCAAGTCTTGCGAACGGGCTTCGGCACGCACCAGCGCTGAGAAGCCAAACGGCGACATGCCGGCGGCTTCGCGGTCGGCCAGTTCTTGCGCGGCAAAGGCCGGGTAGTCGTGTTTTTTGAGGGCGCCAAACAGCGGGTGTTCGGGGTAAAAAGTCTGCACCCACATTTCGCTTTGTGCTCCTTTTTCGGCATTCCGGCCGGCTCTGCCAGTCGCCTGCATCAGCAAACCAAAAAGCCGCTCAGGCGCGCGGAAATCG
Organism: Polaromonas sp.; assembly: GCA_013205645.1. GTDB lineage: Bacteria > Pseudomonadota > Gammaproteobacteria > Burkholderiales > Burkholderiaceae_C > Polaromonas. The sequence continues at coordinate 2,106 of JABMMH010000403.1, forward strand.
CTTGAAAACAGCGCGCCGTCGGGGTTCACTGCGGCGACCAGCGTGATGTGCCGGAAGTCGTGGCCTTTGGCGATCATTTGGGTGCCGACCAGCACATCAACCTCGCCGGCATGAACGCTGGCGAGCTGCGACTCAAGCGCGCCTTTGAGGCGCGTGGTGTCCGCGTCTATGCGCGCAATCACCAGCGGACTGCCATCGGGACGGGTGATGCCTTGCAGCAACTCGGCCAGGTGTTCTTCCAGCCGCTCTGTGCCACGGCCGACAGGCGCAATGTCAACGTTGCCGCAGCTCGGGCAGGCACGCGGCACGCGCTCCGTGAAGCCGCAGTGGTGGCAGCGCAGCGTGCGGTCGATTTTGTGAAAGACGCGGTAGGCGCTGCAGTGTGGGCATTCGCTTTTCCAGCCGCAGTCGTGGCAGGCCAGCACCGGCGCGTAGCCGCGTCGGTTTAAAAAGATCAAGGACTGCTCGCCACGTGCAATGCGTTCGGCGATGGCCGCGAGCAAAGGCGGGGCCAGCGTGCAGTGCTTGGGCTGGTGGTTCATGTCGACCAGCCGCACGGCTGGCAAGCTGCCGGCGGCTTGCTCGGCCGAGCCAATGCGTTCATGCATGCTCAAGCGCTGGTAACGGCCGACCAAGGTGGCTTGCCAGCTTTCCAGCGACGGCGTGGCCGAGCCGAGGATGACACTGCAGCTTTTGGGGCTGGCGGCGGCAGAGGTTTGCGCCTGCGGCTCAGCTGACTCAGCCGTGGCCAAACCCTCTAAGCGTGCCCTGTAGACCGCCAGATCGCGTGCCGAGTAACGTGCGCCTTCTTGTTGTTTGTAGCTGGGGTCGTGCTCTTCGTCGACGACGATCAGCCGCAGCTTCGGCATCGACGCCAGCACCGCCATGCGCGTGCCCAGCACCAGCCGGGCAACGCCAGCGTGGGCGGCGAGCCAGCTTTTCAAACGTTGTGCGGGTGTCAAGCCGCTGTGCAGGGCGACCACGCGCTCACGGCCCAAATGCTTGAAGCGCTCTTCAAAGCGCGCCTGCAATTGGGGCGTGAGGTTGATTTCGGGCACCATCACCAGCACTTGGGCCCCGGGGTCTTCGGCCAGCACCCGCGCTGCGGCGCGCAAATACACCTCCGTCTTGCCGCTGCCGGTGCTGCCAAACAGCAGGGCGGGGCGCGGATCGGCCTCTAACTGAGCCAAGGCAGCCGTTTGCTCGGGGCTCAGCTCGACCAGCTCACGCCGGCTTTCTGTCGTCGAGGTGTCGGCACTGGGGCGCTTCAAGCGACGCGCCAGTTGCACGGTGCTGAGTTCCCGCAATTGCGGCGGCAGCGCGGCCAGCGCGACTTCACCCAGCGAGCGTTGGTAGTAGCCAGCAGTGAAGGCCACCAGTTTTCGCCAAGTTGGGCTGAGCGGCGCCAGGCCTTCGAGGGCCCCCAGCACCGACTTGGCTTGCTCGTGCGCCAGTCCACCGCTGTCCGGCAGCCGTTCCCAGACGACGCCCAAAACTTCGCGGCGGCCTAACGGTACACGCACCAACTGGCCCGGCGCAAGTGGCAACTCACTTCGGTAAGTCAGCGGTCCGCCCACGCCACTGTGAGCTGGTGTAGCGACCACAACGCTGATCCAAAAATTCATGTTTGTAGCGATTTGTTGGGAGTTCACATGCGCATAGGCTTGTAAGTGCTTGATTTAAAGAACCCTTTTCAGATTTCCAAGTTTTCTGTGGATAACTTTGTTGATATGTCTTCTTTGCAAGGCGCCAAGCCTTTGAAATCAAGGGCTGAGTCAAAATGCCCTTAAAAAAAGCAGCCCTATTGAATCTATATAAATCAAGGACTTACGGTCGCTATTTCTTTTGTAGCGCTGAAGCTGATCGGATCGTTCCGATGTCGCACCGCAGCATGATTTTTGTGCATAAGTCTTAAGTAGGTGCACTTTTTTCGTGCTAGGACTGGCGCATTAATCGTGAATGTGCGTGCACCGCACTGACCAGTGCCTCGACGCGGTCTGGCTGCGTGAACTGGCTGATGCCGTGACCGAGGTTGAAGATATGCGTCGGTCCAGTGGTCGTTTTATCGGTGTGCGGTTGGCCAAAGCTGTCCAGCACGCGCGCCACTTCGGTGGCAATTTGGCCGGCTTCGGCGAACAACACGTTCGGGTCGATATTGCCTTGCAGCACTTTGCCGGCGCCGCCGACTTGCCCGCCAACCAGCGCGCGCGCTTGGCCGAGGTTGACAGTCCAGTCAACGCCCAACACTTCGCAGTCGAGTTTGGCCATTTCTTGGAGCCACAAGCCGCCGCCCTTGGTGAAGACGATGCGCGGAATCTTCACGCCCTCGTGTTCGCGTTTGAGCTGCGACAGCACGCGCTCGGTGTAGGCCAGGCTGAAGGTTTGGAA
>JABMMH010000049.1 GCA_013205645.1 Polaromonas sp.
AGGCTGAATGTCCAGACTTAAGTTGCGAATCACGGCGCGGTTGCCATACCTGAAATCGGCATTCGTTAACGTGAGGCGACCTTGCACCTCCGGCATGGGCTGCGGATTTTTAGGCTCCGGCACGCTGGAAACGTGATCGAGTATTTCAAAGATTCGCTTGGCACCGGCGGCCGCTTTTTGGGTGCTGGAGACGATGCGGCTCATCGAATCAAGACGTGCATAAAAACGCCCGATGTAGGCCAAGAAAGCGGTCAACACACCGACCGTTATTTCGTTTTTAGAGACCAGCCAAATACCAAAGGCCCAGACCACCAGCAAACCAATTTCGGTGACGAAGGTGATGGTCGGTCCGAACAAGGACCAAACCCGGTTCAAGCGGTCGTTGACCGCCAAGTTGTGCTTGTTGGCGTCGCTGAAACGCTGAGCTTCGCGGTCTTCTTGGGCAAAGGCTTTGACCACCCGAATACCCGGAATGGTGTCGGCCAAGACGTTGGTCACCTCGGACCAGACCCGGTCTATCTTTTCAAAACCAGTGCGCAAACGCTCGCGCACCAAATGGATCAACCAGCCAATGAAGGGCAAGGGCAACAGTGTGACCAAGGCCAAAGCCGGATTGATGATGAACAAAATGATCGAGGTCATCAAAATCATCAGTACATCGGTGGCGAAGTCCAACAAGTGCAATGACAAAAAGACGTTGATGCGGTCGGTCTCACTGCCGATTCGGGCGATCAAGTCACCCGTGCGCCGACCGCCAAAATACTCGAGCGACAACTTCATCAAGTGCTCGTACGTGGTGGTCCGCAAGTCTGCGCCAATGCGCTCAGAGACCAAGGACAAGATGTAAGTTTTGATCCAACCCAAGCCCCAGGCCACAAAGGCCGATCCAAACAAACCCAGCAAATACCAAGACACCGTGACCGGATCGATGTGCGCGCCGTTTTGGTAAGGAATCAAAACCTCGTCCATCAAAGGCATGGTCAGGTAAGGCGGCACCAAGGTGGCGGCTGTGGCGGCCAAGGTCAAGACAAAGCCGAGCAGCAATTGGCCTTGGTAGGGCCGCGCAAAACGCCACAACTTGAACAGCGTCAAGGTTGAGGTCGGGCTGCCTTCTTTTTCAGCACAAACCGGGCAGTCGTCCTCGGCAGCGTCAATCGGGCTTTTGCATACCGGGCAAATGTCATCCGGCAAAACGCCTTGCTCCGGCTCAACAGGCGTGCCGTTGAGCTCACCAGGTAATGCGACTTTGTGCAACTCGTCAAACTGCGCCTTAAAACGCAACACCGCCGGCAAGCGGCCCAAAGTGAAGCGCCAAACCGCCAAACGCTGACCATTGGCGTGCAAAGACAAAGTTCCCACACCCGCGTGATCACTCAATACCAAGGTTTGCAACGGGTCAAATGGCCAAGAAGACCAGTTTTTTTGCGTCAAATTGCCAGAGGTGACCCGTTGATCGGTCAGAATCAGCAGGGTTTTAACGAAATTTAAATTGTCGTTCAGGTCAACTTCTAAGCTAGCTGAAACGTTTTCACTGGAATGAACCTGCAAAATACCCTGCTCGCGCCAGTCAGAAGGCAACCCCAGCAAATTATTGGGCGTAAAGGCGTTGGGGGTCATAAAGGTTCAAGCAACAAGAGTCAACATGTGTTGGCGGCTAAGAAAAAAAGCGGCCAGGACACCGTCCATTCGCCTTGTTTATCGGAAGAATTTTGCCAGTGTCGCAACCATCAAGATATTCTATCGTTACACGTCAATGCCCCCAGAGTGGCGTCGCCCATGAGCGTTAAAGACATTCAATTTTTGCGCATGACGCATTTGCGCGGGCCCAACATTTGGACCTACCGCCCCGTCATGGAAGCTTGGATCGACATTGGCGCCCTCGAAGACTGCCCGTCCGACACTCTGCCCGGCTTCAACCAGCGCTTGCAAGCCATGCTGCCCGGCTTGATCGAACACCGCTGCAGCGTGGGCGAACGCGGCGGATTTCTAAAGCGATTGGATGAAGGCACTTGGCCCGGCCACATCATGGAGCACGTGGCACTTGAGTTGCAAAACCGCGCCGGCATGCAGACCGGTTTCGGCAAAGCCCGTGAAGCTGGCGTCCGCGGCATTTACAAAGTCGTCATCCGCACCCGTCATGAAGCCGTCAGCCGTGCCGCCTTGCAAGCCGCCCGCGACTTGGTCATGGCAGCCATCGAAGACCGCGACTACCCGGTGGCCCAGACCATTGCCGAATTAACCCAAATGGTGGACAGCCTGTGCATCGGGCCCAGCACCGCTTGCATCGTCAATGCGGCTGCCGAACGCGGCATTCCGGCCATCCGTTTGAACGAAGACAACTTGGTTCAGCTGGGTTATGGCGCCAATCTGCGCCGCATTTGGACGGCCGAAACCGACCAAACCAGCGCCATTGCCGAAGGTATTTCCAAAGACAAAGACCTGACCAAAAGCTTGCTGGCCAACTGCGGCGTGCCCGTGCCAGAAGGCCGCAACGTGGCGTCGGCGCAAGAGGCTTGGTCGGCTGCGCAAGACATCGGCTTGCCGGTCTGCGTCAAACCGGTCGACGGTAACCACGCCCGTGGCGTGTCGCTGGAGCTGTACACCCAAGCCGAAGTCGAAGCCGCCTTTGCTTTGGCTGAAGCAGAAGGCAGCGAAGTCTTGGTCGAGCGCCATATTTTGGGCGATGAACACCGCCTGCTGGTGGTCGGCGGCAAAGTTGTCGCGGCCAATAAAGGCGAGGGCGCCTGCATCGTGGGCGACGGCGTTCACTCGGTTCAAGCCTTGATCGAGAGCCAAATCAACTCGGATCCGCGCCGCGGCGAAGAAGAAGACTACCCACTGGACACGATCCGACTGCACGAGCACCCCACCGCCGTGATGGAACTGAAACGCCAAGGTTTGACCGGCGACTCCATCCCCATTTTGGGCCGCAGCGTGATGGTCATGCGCACCGGCAACATGGCCGTCGATGTGACCGACTTGGTGCACCCCGACGTCGCCGAACTGGTCGCATTGGCGGCCCGCATCGTCGGCCTGGACATTGCCGGGGTTGACTTGGTGGCCCAGGATATTTCCAAACCCATGAAAGCCCAAGGCGCCGCGATTGTCGAAGTCAACGCCGGGCCCGGCCTGTTGATGCACCTCAAACCAGGCTCAGGCCCAGCCCGCCCGGTCGGTGAAGCGATTGCCCAGCATTTGTTTGCCAATGGCAGCACGGCCCGCATCCCCGTGGTCGGCTTGCTCGGCCATGACAACACCACCGGCACCAGCCACCTGATTGGCTGGTTTTTGCACTTGCAAGGTATGCGCACCGGTTTGTCATCGGCCAAGGGCTTGTTTGTAGGCCAACGCTGCTTGCAAGACCACGACGGCATGACTTGGGAAGTAGCCCAGCGCTTGTTGGTCAACCGTGCCGTTCAGGCGGCGGTGTTTGAAACCACCGCCCGCCAAGTCCTGACCGAAGGCCTGCCCTACGACCGCTGCCATGTCGGCGTGGTCACCGCCATGCCCAAAGCCGATGGCTTGCAAGACCTGTACATCCAAAGCGACGAGCAAATGCCAAACGTGGCGCGCACGCAAGTCGACGTCGTGCTGCCCGACGGTATTGCGGTATTGAACGCGCAAGACGATGCCGTGGCGGCCTTGGCCGACTACTGCGACGGCGAGGTTATTTTTTATGCTGCTTCCGAAACCAATGCGCACTTGGTCAAACACCGCGCCACCGACGGCCGTGTGGCGTTTTGGCGCAAGGGTCACTTGATCTTGGCCCACGGCACACACGAAACCGATGTGCTGAACCGGCAGTTGCCCGCCATTGACAAGTTTTTCCGCGATCAAATCCTCACCTGCGACGAGCTTCTGGCCGCCGCCGCCACGGCTTGGGCCTTGGGCGTGCCTACTGATTTGATTCGCGCCGGGACCAAGAGCTTTGGCCAAAGCCCTGCATCGCACTGACCACTGACGCTCACCGAACTCACTTCAGGAAAACCTGCTCATGGAAGTTTCAAGAATTCGAGCACTGCGGGGGCCCAACTTGTGGAGCCGCCACACCAGCATCGAGGCCATCGTCACCTGCACCCCCGACGAATGCGCCCTGCCGACGGACAGCGCGTTTGAAAAAGAATTGCGGCGCATCTTCCCGGCCTTGGGCCACCTAGAAGGGCCACACCCAGGCCTGCCAGCCAGCATGGCCAAGGCCTTGGAAAAAATCACACTGGACTTGCAAGCCCATGCAGGTTGCCCGGTCACCTTCAGCCGCACCACGCCCACCGAAGAACCGGGCGTCTACCAAGTGGTCGTGCAGTACACCGAAGAAACGGTCGGTCGTCTGGCCATTGCCTGGGCTGAAAAGCTCTGCCTTGCCGCGCAAAATCAAGAAGCGTTTGATTTGAATCAAGCCCTGGCTGAATTGCATGATTTGGACGAAACCGTGCGCTTAGGCCCATCGACAGGTGCCATCGTTGATGCGGCCATCGTCCGCGGCATTCCGTTTCGGCGCCTGACTGACGGCAGCATGGTGCAGTTCGGTTGGGGTTCCCAGCAGCGGCGTATTCAAGCCGCCGAGACCGACAGCACCAGCGCCATTGCCGAAGCCATCGCGCAAGACAAAGATTTGACCAAGTCCTTGTTGTTGGCGGTTGGCGTGCCCGTGCCGCTGGGTCGGCCCGCCAAAGACTTAGAAGACGGCTGGGCGATTGCCCAAAAAATTGGCCTGCCCGTGGTGCTCAAGCCGCTGGACGGCAACCAAGGCAAAGGCGTGACCGTCAATGTGGTTGAACGCGAGGTGTTCGACCGAGCCTACGCCACCGCCGCCTACTACGGCGAAGTACTTGTCGAAAAATTCCTGCCGGGCAGCGACTACCGTCTGTTGGTGGTCGGTGACAAATTAGTCGCGGCGGCACGGCGTGAACCGCCACTGGTGGTGGGTGACGGCGTGTTGAGCGTGCGCGAGCTGGTGGCCGAGGTCAACACCGACCCACGCCGCGGCGAAGGTCACTCGACATCTCTGAGCAAAATAAAGTTCGACGACATCGCCATCGGCTGCCTGAAGTCACAAGACCTTGATCCCGACAGCGTGCCTGAACAAGGTCGGCGCGTGGTCTTGCGCAACAACGCCAACTTGTCCACCGGCGGCACCGCGACCGACGTCACCGACGATGTCCACCCCGATGTGGCTGCGCGTGTGGTGGCGGCAGCTCAAATGGTCGGCGTCGATGTGTGCGGCGTCGATGTGGTCTGCGAGTCGGTGCTGCGGCCTTTGGAAGAACAAAACGGCGGCGTGGTGGAAGTCAATGCGGCACCCGGTCTGCGCATGCACATCAGCCCGTCGTTTGGCAAGGGCCGTGCGGTCGGTCAAGCCATCATCGAACAGCTGTATCCCGACGGGCAAGACGGTCGGATTCCCGTCATTGCCGTGACCGGTACGAATGGGAAAACAACCACCGTGCGTTTGACAGCGCACTTGCTCAAAGCCCACAAGCTCCGCGTCGGCATGACCAACACCGACGGTGTATATGTCAACGGCCGACAAATCGACGATGGCGATTGCAGCGGCCCGCGCAGTGCCCGCAATGTGCTGATGCACCCTGACGTTGACGCCGCGGTCTTTGAAACAGCCCGCGGTGGTTTGCTTCGCGAAGGCTTGGCCTTTGACCGCTGCCAAGTGGCGATCGTGACCAACTTAGGTTCCGGCGACCACTTGGGCCTGAACTACATCACCACCCTGGAAGATTTGTCGGTGCTGAAGCGCGTGGTGGTTTTGAATGTGGCGAGCGACGGCATGGCCGTTTTGAACGCCGCTGACCCCTCGGTTGCCATGATGGCCAAACTCTGCCCAGGCAACGTGACCTTCTTTGCGCTGGACCCCCACAGCGCTGTTTTGGCCACGCACAGAGCCCAAGGCAAGCGGGTGGTCTACACAGAAAATGGCCACGTGGTGGCCCAAGAAGGCAAGAAGTTTTTCCGCATTTCGCTGGCCGACGTGCCGCTGACACGGCAAGGTCAAATCGGCTTTCAAACTGAAAACGTCATGGCCTCGGTGGCTGCCGCTTGGGCCATCAACGTGCCCTGGGAAACCATCGCCCTCGGCCTGTCGACCTTCATCAGCGACATCCAAGGTGTACCGGGCCGCTTCAACGTGTTTGACTACCGCGGTGCCACCTTGATTGCCGACTACGGCCACAACCCAGACGCCATTCAAGCCTTGGTCAACGCGGTTGAAAACATGCCGGCCAAGCAACGCGTGGTGGTGATCAGCGGCGCTGGCGATCGGCGTGACCAAGACATTCGCGACCAAACCAAAATTCTGGGCTCAGCCTTTGACGACGTGCTGCTGTACGAAGACGCCTGCCAACGCGGCCGCAGCGACGGCGAAGTCATGCAACTCTTGCGCGAAGGTTTGGACGGCGCTGAACGCACGCGCCATGTGCAAGAAATTCGCGGTGAGTTCAAAGCCATCGACACCGCCTTGACGCGCTTGGCACCGGGCGACTTGTGCCTGATTTTGGTGGACCAAGTTGAAGCTGCGCTGGCCTACATCCAGCAGCAGGTCGACGACAGTCAAAGCACGCCTGCCGCGTTAGAAGTCTGACGCCCAAGGGGATGACGGCTTTGCAGGTGGCGCGTTATCCGCTGATTGACGTGTTGAAAGCCTTGGCGGCACAGCTCATCGTCTTGCACCACTTTTCAATTTACGGGCCGGTGTCCGAGGCGCTGCATGCCGCCTTGCCCGGGGTGATGGGCGCGCTCTATGCGTACGGACTCATCGCCGTGCAGGTCTTTTTTGTGGTGGGCGGTTACTTGGCTGCGCGGGGCTTGTCGTCCTCCACTGAGCCTTGGCGCACGCCCAGCGCTGCGATCTTCAAGCGCTACACGCGCTTGTTGGTGCCCTATCTGTTCGCCCTGTGCCTCGTCGTGCTGTGCATGGCTTGGGCACGCCCTTGGCTGACGGCAGATTTGGCGGCGCCCTTCCCCAGTTGGAGCCAGTGGCTCGCGCACGTGGCCATGGTGCAAAGTATTTTAGGGACGGAGTCCTTGTCGGCTGGCGTTTGGTACGTGGCCATGGATTTCCAATTGTTTGCCTTGCTGACACTGTTGCTGTGGTTGTGTGGGGGCGGTAACACCCGGCGCGCGCAAACAGTGGTTGCACTGCTGTGCATGGCCTCACTGCTGGTCTTCAACCGCCAAACTGAACTTGACGCATGGGCGGTGTATTTTTTCGGGGCTTATGGGCTGGGCGCACTGGCGTGGTGGGCGCGTCGTACCGACCCGACCGTACAGGCCAGTGCCCCGCCACTGCATGCCCGCGCCCTGTTTGTCTGGACTGTCGCCTTTGGGCTGATCGCTCTGGTCATCGATTTCAGACAGCGTGTCGCCTTGGCCATAGGGGTTGCAGTGACGCTGATGCTCTGGGGTTCATCGGCATCCCACTGGCTGCAACACCATCGCAAGACTTCAACCTTCATTCAGACCCTGGGCCTGCAATCGTATGCACTGTTTTTAGTGCATTTCCCGGTGCTGCTGCTCATCAATGCAGCCTTCACGCGTTTTGGTTTCACAGCGGAAACGGCCTCTACAACAAGCGCTTTAAGCTGGGGTATTGCCGGATGGGCAGCCAGCCTGTGGGCTGCTAATCTCTTTTATCGTTGGATCGAATCTCCTGCGGCACCTTGGCGGGGAGTTCTCCGTGCTGTTCTAGGTGGGCGCTGAAACCAGACCTTGCAACCGACCCTTTTTTCTTTCGCTTGACCCACTGTCCATGACCGTTTTCACACCGTTAGCCGCGCCACTCCAAATCAGTCAAGGCATCGTCATCCAAAGCACGCATCAGCCCGAGGCTGATGCGGCTCGTCAACTTGTGAATGCAGAATTACACGCATTGGGCTTGACCGAAAACGTTGAAGGCACTGGCTGCAGCGCTGCACTTGGGGTCTTGCAATGGACCCTTAAAAAAGACCGCGTGGCCGCTTGGATGCCAGGCCTGAACACGTTTGATCTGTGTGAACGTGCAGGCCTGCAAAGCCGCAGCTCTGCCGCTGATTTGAAGCGCGAAATTTGGCTGACCCTGTTGGCCAGTCCAATGGCTTGGGCCTTCCCTAGCGCTGAAGAATTGATCTCTGCCGTGCGCATGCGCCTGTTCATTGTGCAAGCCGCCCGCAAAACCACGCTGGACTTTCACACCAGCGAAGCCGAGCGCCCCAACGACTGCTGGACCTACCAAGAAAAAACCGGCTTCACCGTGCTGCCCGGCTCACCGCTGATTGAGGCGCTCATCAAAGCCACACAGCCCGAGGCGTCTGGCATGCTCTACGCCTTCTCTTGTTACCGCGCGACGGAGTACATCTTGTTGTTGGCAATCGCGCAAGAAGCGCAGCTCAGCAACCCGGCTTTGTTGGCTGCATTGCAAAAGCAATGGGAGACTAGGGCCGTCATGTCAGGCCGCTTTCACGAGGTATTTTTGCGTGAAACCGGCAGCATGGAAGCACCGCTTCCGATCAGTTACTACATCCCGGGGGACCGCGTCTGGTTTCGCAACCCGGATGACGCGTCGTCAGACGTCGCGGGCTTCGAAGGCTCATGGGTTTTTTACTTGGGCGGCGGCCAGTTTTCAAACTTTTGGCAACGCAATAAACCATTCACCCTCGCCTCCAAATGCGTCGACGTTTACCAATGGCGAAACAGCACCGCACTAGACGCCAACGGCGAATTGCAGATGGACGAAGAACGGGTTGAGCAACTGGTCGACACCACCATGACCCAAGCTGCCGAAGTTGAGCGCATCACGCAGCGCATGTTTCGGCTGCGCGACCCGCAAGGCGTTTATGCAGAAGGCGGCTGCATGGACACCTCGCGCGAGTCACCGCGCTGGGTCCTGCCCGAGACCACAGACATCGTGCTGCCGGGCATGTACTGAGCAAAAATCAATCGACCAAGTCGATCAAGGCCTTGGCATACCGGTTGGCGTGTGAACGTTCGGCCTTGGCCAGCGTTTCAAACCAGTCGGCCACGTCGTCATGGCCTTCTTCTCGGGCGGTCGTGGCCATGCCAGGGTACATGTCGCCGGACTCGTGCGCCTCGCTGGCGGCCGCCGACGCGAGATTCTCACGCGTCGTCCCAAAAAGCATGCCAGTGACGGGGTCACCACATTTCTCAAGCCACTCAAGGTGACCGTGGGCGTGTCCGGTTTCGCCTTCCGCAGTGGAGCGGAACAAGGTGGCCGCGTCGGTCTGGCCCTCAACGTCGGCTTTGGCTGCGAAATACAGATAGCGGCGATTGGCCTGGGCTTCGATAGCAAAGGCAGCTTTTAAATTTTCTTCTGTTCTGGAGCCTTTGAGAGCGGCCATAGAAATCTCCTGAGTGGTTGCTGGCGTCCCCCTTAAAAAGGGACAAAAAAGAACGGGGCAATCGAATTTATTGTCGAATTTACTGCGGCTGAAAACCACTGTTTTGAATGATACGAGCCCAAGCTTGTGCATACGCTTTTTCCCGCTGAGCGAGTTGGCTGGAGGTCATGAAACCCACGCTCAGACCCATCTGGCTCAAATGGTTGCGCACCTCGGGCTGCATGAGAACTTTGGCCAAGGCGGCAGAGAAGTTGTCGACGAACGCTTTCGGCGTGCCCGCAGGCGCGAAAATACCGTAGTAGGGCAGGTCTTCCAAGCCGCTCATGCCGAGCTCTGAAAACGTCGGCACCTCGGGCAAAGCGGCTTGCCTTTTAGCCCCCAGCACCGCCACGATGCGAACTTTTCCGGCCTTGTGGTTTTCAATGAAGTCCGGCACCGAGGCCACGCCCGCGCCGATCTGGTTGCCCAGCATGTCGGCCATCATGGGCGCGCTGCCGCGGTAAGGCGCAGACACCAAGTCGAGCTTGAATTTGTCAGCGATAGCTTTAACCAGAAACTCAGGTGTTGAGGCCGGCGCCGGAATGCCCACCGCACCCTTGGCGCCCTGCGTTTTAGCCCAAGCCACATACTCGGCAAAGCTCTTGACCGGTGTGCCGCCAGACACCGCAAAGGCATTCACAAAAGTGGCAAAACCGGCCACTGGCACAAAGTCTTGCGCGGGCGCGTAGCCCGGGTTTTTCAGCACCATCGGCAAGATGGTGATGCTGTGGTCATGCGACAAAAACAGCGTGCTGCCGTCGGCCGGGGCGGCTTTCAGGGCCTGCGCTGCAATCTGCCCGCCGGCACCCGGCCGGTTCTCGACGATCACCGCCACACCCAACTCGTCCTTGAGCTTTTCCGCCAAGATCCGCGCCGCTGCGTCGGTACCACCGCCAGGCGGGAAACCGACCAGAATTTTGATGGGCTTGAGCGGCTGCGCCATAGCCACACCGAGGCTGCAACCAACGGCCAAGGCAGCGGAGACTGCTGCATAACGAACGAGACAAGCCAAGCCGAGGCGTCGAGAAAAAATCATGGAAAAGCTCCAGCGTTTGAAGGTTTGCGCATTTTAAAGAGGACACTTAATTTTGCTACTGATTTAAGCGAATTGCCCGCCGCCCGGCACGGCCCGCCAGCTAGTTAAAATCACGGCTTTCGTCCTCGCCATGAGAGCGCTGTCGCAGCGGGACGTTATCACTTCATAAAGTCCCCATGAGCAACGCCCCCACCCAGCCAGTCCAACCGGCCCAGCCTGTCGATCAACCCGGCCTGCAATCTCTGTCCAAATCGTTTGAGCCCGCCGCGCTGGAAGCGCATTGGGGGCCGGCTTGGGAGCAAAGCGGCCTGTACGAGCCGACGCTGGACGCGGCCAAGCCGTCGTTTGCGGTTCAGCTGCCACCGCCCAACGTGACC
>JABMMH010000404.1 GCA_013205645.1 Polaromonas sp.
CCACCAGACAAAACGAGGTGAGCGTTGACGGTTGGAGGAAGAAGTGACCAATTGAATGTTTTTCCGCCACCACCAAAACCGTCGACATGGGCGTCGAGCAATATGGCTTGGGCTGCGTTGAAATCGTGAGTATATTTTACGAGATTAAAGCTGTCATCACCGTTTTCTGGGGCATCCAGCGGGATGCGGGCAGCGCGGACAAAAGGCCGGCCGTGGCGCAGGCAGTCGGCCGGGCTTTCGTCGCCGTGGAACTGCAGCAGGGCGGTGGGCAGCAACGCGCAGGCTGCGGCCACTTGTGCGGCGGTTGCATTGACGAACAACAGCACCGGCGTGACATAGGCGGGCAGCCGCGCTGCCAGCTCGGCCGCACGGGCGGCGCTGACGTAGCGGGCGCTGGGCTCGTACAGCACAAAGCCGACAGCATCGGCGCCTGCGGCAACGGCGGCGTCGAGGTCCTCTTCACGGGTCAAGCCGCAAATCTTGATTCGGGTTCGCTGGTTCATGGCAACCAATCATAGGCGGGTGCAGTGCTCGGCAAGCCGAAATGGTCTTCATACACCGGGCCGACGAAGTACAGACCGTCGGGTGAAAAAGTCGGCGCCGCAGCATCGCGGCTGCGCGCCGCCAGTACTTCTAAGATCCATTCTGGGCTGTGGCCGCCTTGACCGGCGCTGACCAAGCAGCCCATGATGTTGCGGATCATGTGGTGCAAAAAGGCGTTGGCCTCGAATTCAAAGCGCCAATAAGGGCCGCGCTGCGACACTTTGATGCGGGTGATGGTTTTGACCGGGCTTTTGGCCTGGCATTGAGCCGCTCGGAAAGAAGAAAAGTCATGCTCGCCGAGCAAGTAGGCGGCGGCACGCTCTATGGCAACGCTGTTCATGGGCCGGTAGACCCAGCCGACCCGGCCGGCTTCAACGCTGGGCCGCACCGGGGATTCGAGCAGCACGTAGGCATAGCGACGGGCAATGGCCGAGGCGCGCGAGTGAAAGCCATCTTGGCCATCGGGCATTTGCTGCGCCCACTGCACAGCGATGTCACGCGGCAAAAACGCGTTGGTGCCGCGCACCCAAGAGGCCATGTCGCGCGCCAGCGGGGTGTCGAAATGCACCACCTGCATCAGGCCGTGAACGCCGGCATCGGTGCGGCCGGCACACATCACCCGCAGTGGTTGCAGGGTGAATTTGGCCAAGGCGCTTTCGAGCTTGTCTTGGATGGTGTTGCCCGAGAGCTGGCTCTGCCAGCCCTGGTAAGCGCTGCCGTTGTAGCTGACGCCTAGCGCGACTCTCAAGACTTGATCCGAGGCGGGGCCTTGGCCGGGGCGTCGACACCGAGTTCCAGATCAAAATCCAGCTTGTCAAACGGCGGCGTGGCAGCAGGGCTTGTCGCGGCGGATTGGTAAAGCGGATTGGTCGGGTCTAGGGCCTGGCCTTTTTTGCAAATCTCCGCCCAGTTGGGGCCCTTTCCACCGGTGATGCTCAAGGCTTCTACCGCCAACGCTTCAAAGCTTGTGGCGTCATCCCGGGCGATGTAAATGTCCATCAGTTCAAGGTGCAGCGCCAGCCTTTGCGGCGTGCGTTTGAGAGCGCCGCGCAGCAGGGCTTCAGCCTGGGCTTCCCGGCCCAAGTCGAGCGCGGCTTGCGCGACGTTCAGGGGATCGTCTTCGAACGGCGCTTGGCGGGCAACGGGTGTTGGCATCACGTTCTTTTGCGCGGCGACATCGATGGATGGCTCTTCAGGCTCGTCGGCAGCTTGATTGGCACGATCTGCGTCATCAAGAACGGCTTTGAAAGCCGTGTTTTTAGCTGCCGCATGGCGGCGCGAACGGAACAATCCCCAGGCCAACAGCAGGCCTAAAAAGCCAGCGGCGGTAGGCAGCACAAGGGGGTTGTTCGACAGCCGCTGGACCATGCTAGGCGGCGCAGTGTCGGCAGGGGCAGTGACGGCCGGTAGCGCACCGGTGGCCAGGGCCAACTCTGGCGGACTGGCTGCAGGCGTGGGCGTCGGTTCGGTTGCGGTACTGGCTGGAAAGGCTTCCAGCTTGTTCAAGTCGCTGATGTTTTTTGACGGCTCGGCCAAGCGCTCGGCAGCGTCTTTGGCTTGACGCTCTTGCGCGAGTTTGTCTTCGGCATTGGCCGTGCCCGCAGGCGTTCCTGTTCCTTGGAGCGCACCCTTGGACAGTGTCAGCTTGTCGGCGGCTGCAGCGGCGAGGGTTTTTTCTTGCACAGAACTTTGAACTTTGCCGGCGGCTTCACGGCCTGACGCTGCGACTTGGGCTGGGCGGGCGTTGCTGGCGAGTTGCTGGCGAAAAGCGTTGAAGTCACGGCTTTGGGCCGCGATGGTTTGGCGCGCCTCGGCACGTGGAACGCTGGTGGCATCGTCGGCGCTCGGCATGGTCAGCACCGCACCGGCTTTGAGCCTGTTCACGTTGCCTGCCACGAAGGCGTCCGGGTTGCTGCGCAACAGGGCCAGCAGCATCTGGTCGAGAGAGACATTGACAGGCAGGGTTTGCATGGCCAGTTGGCCAGCTGTGTCTCCGCTGACGACGGTGATGCGTTTGGTCGGGCTGGCCGCCGTTGGGCTGCTTGGGGGTTTTGGCGCAGTTGCAGCTACAGCCGCATTCTTGGGGCCCGCCGTCAACGGCAGCACCGGGGCAACAGGCTGTGACGAGGCGGCCGATTTAGCGGGTGTCAATAAAAGAGTGAAGTCGCGCGTGATTTTCCCGGAAGCCCAGCTGACTTCCAGCACGATGTCGACGAATGCTGCCGTGACCGGTCGGCTGTTGTTGAGTTGCAGCACGGTGCGACCGTCTGGCAATTGCTGCACATTGAACTGGATACTGCTCAGGTCGGGGTTGTAGTCAAGACCCATGGCCTTGTAGGCCTCGGCTGACGCCAGCGCCGGTCGCAAGCTGCTGGCCTCTTCCGCCGTCACGTCCGTGATGTCGACCTCAGCCCGCAGCGGTTCACCGATCGACGACAACACATTGAGCCGACCCAAGGCGAGCGCGTAGGCATCAAAGCTGACCAAGCTGCCTAAACTGCCCAAAGCCAGCAGAGCCGCTAGCGTTAGAGCGTTAAGTTTGTTGCTGGAGGTCCGGCGCATGCCCGCAGGGGCGAAAAAACCGTCGAGACCTTGAATGGCCGTCTGGGTGGGCTCGGTTTGACTCAAACTTGATCGCACGGCATCCCTAGCAATAGATGATGAAAAACAGACGGTAACACCAAGACCTGGCCGGTTCAAGCTTCCAGCAGGATGCGCAGCATGCGGCGCAGTGGTTCGGCAGCTCCCCACAAAAGCTGGTCGCCCACAGTGAAGGCGCCGACGTAGTCATCGCCCATGGCCAACTTGCGGATGCGTCCGACCGGAATCCGCATGGTGCCGGTGACGGCCACCGGGGTCAGGTCGCGAACGCTGGCTTCGCGGGTGTTGGGCACCACTTGGACCCACTCGTTGTCGGCGGCGATCATGGCTTCGATATCTGCCACTGGCACATTTTTCTTCAGCTTGAAGGTCAAGGCCTGGCTGTGGCAGCGCATAGCGCCGATGCGCACACAAAAGCCATCGACCGGCACGGCCGGGCTTGCGAAGCCTGCGCCTTGGGCGAGGATTTTGTTGGTCTCGGCCATGCCTTTCCACTCTTCTTTGGACATGCCGTCGCCCAGATCTTTGTCGATCCAGGGAATCAGCGAGCCGCCCAGTGGGACGCCGAAGTTGGCGGTCTCCGCGGCCGTCAAGCTGCGCTGTTTGGCAATGACCTTGCGGTCGATTTCCAGAATCGCGCTTTTCGGGTCATCCAGCAGGTCTTTGACTTCAGAGTTCAGCGTGCCGTATTGCGACAGTAACTCGCGCATGTGCTGGGCACCGCCGCCAGAAGCAGCTTGGTAGGTTTGGGTGCTCATCCATTCGACCAGACCGGCTTTGTACAGCGCGCCCACGCCCATCAACATGCAGC
>JABMMH010000405.1 GCA_013205645.1 Polaromonas sp.
CTCCGGCGGTGGCGGCTACGGCGGTGGCGGCGGCGGTCGCGGCGGCTACTAAGCCCTGCTAACCCACTGACTCAGTCTTGTGCTGAGTCCAGCTCAAAAGGCTTCAAAACTTCGGTTTTGAAGCCTTTTTGCATTGGCGCAATTAAAGAACAACGGCCTTCAACAGCGTCACTCAGCCCACCGCAGCCAGTACGCGCACTGGCATATCCAGCCGTGCGGCTGACAAATACTGCTGACGATAAATTTCAAACGGCAAGGTGTCAGCCGCTTCTATTTTTTTCTGATCTGCGATCGACTGAGCACTCATCTGCAACAAGCGAGCTTGCTGCTCGGCGGACCAAGGCATGTCCAACAGCAAAGCCTGCGTCTTGACGGATTGATCGCGGACAAACTGCAAGAACGAGTCGTCAAAGCCCTGCATGGCTTTCAGCACGCGGGCTGACGCCAATGTCTCGGGCTGCTGCAAAGCGGCGCTGGCAGCGGCCAGCGAGCGGCTGTAGCGGTCTGTGCCGTGTGTGGCGTCCAGCGTAGCAGCCAGCGGCGCACACGCAGCCACCAACTCAGCGCCCCAGCCCACCAAGCTGACCTCTTGGCCACGGCGTTCGAGTTGCAGACCGGGCTCGCGCCCACGCGCGGCGGTTCGGTGCTGGTTGCGAGCTAGCTCGGCAATTTCGGCGGGTGAATCAGGCGGGCTGTCGGTCTGCAAGCAGTGCAACAAAAACACGTCCAGAAAATCCATGGTCTCGGCCTTGATGCCCACCGGCACGAAAGGGTCGAGGTCCATCAAACGCACTTCAATGTATTCAACACCGCGTTCACGCAGCGCATGCAGCGGCCGCTCGCCCGGGAAGATCACGCGCTTAGGGCGGATGGTGCCGTAAAACTCGTTTTCAATTTGCAGCAAGGTGTCGCCCAGCTGGTTGTAGTCGCCACCCGGGTTGCGAACGCCAACACCTTCATAGGCGGGGTAAGGCCGGGTCAACGCGTCAGCCAGTGAAGCGGCATAGCCTTCCAAGCTGTTGTAGCTGACGGCCAGCGAAGCCTGCGCGTCGCTCTGATAGCCGAGCCGCCCCATGCGCAAGGACGTGCCATGCGGCATGAACATGGTGCGCTCAGACAACTGTTGCAGCTCGTGTTGACGTCCCGCAACAAAACTGGAACACACCGCCGGCGATGCGCCAAACAGATACAAGAGCAAAAACGCATGACGCCTGAAATTACGAATCAAACCAAAATACGCTTCACTCGACACACCGGGCAAAGACCAGTTGTAGTGAATGCCTGAGATCGTTTGCATGCGGCGGCCGTAGCGGTGGCTCAAGCCCATGCGGTAGACACTTTTTGCACGGCCCACATTGGACGAGCCAAAACGCGCAATCGGAATGGTTTCGTCGGTTGGCAGGCCGCAAGGCATGCTGGAGACCCAGAGCATCTCGTCGCCGGCTTTTTGCATCTCACGGTAGGTGAACTGATGCATCTCAGTCAGTTCGGCCAGCGTGCGGGCAGCATCGAGGTGCGCGCCAGTGACCAGCTCAAGCTGAGATTCACTGAAGTCCGTGGTGATGTGGGGGTGCGTCAGAGCCGAGCCGAGCGCCGCCGGGTGCGGCGTCAGCGCCAGCGCACCACTGGCTTGGGCGCGCAGGCTTTCCTTTTCGAGACCCCGGCGCATACCTTTGAGGCGCGCGGGGGTCAGGTCTTTCAGCAAATTATCCGAAAGCTGTCCGGCTTGGGCCTGCAACTGGGTCATAGGGTCGATTCCTCAGATTCTTATTTTTTTGGATTGAATGCACGCTATCACAGGCTGGCCAATCT
Organism: Polaromonas sp.; assembly: GCA_013205645.1. GTDB lineage: Bacteria > Pseudomonadota > Gammaproteobacteria > Burkholderiales > Burkholderiaceae_C > Polaromonas. Next base: position 1,813 of record JABMMH010000405.1, read on the forward strand.
TGCTGGCCAGCACACCATGCAGCGTCATTTGTGGGCGAACTTCAGGCCAGCACGCGCTGCAGCCACTTTTCCATGTCAGCGATTTCTTCTTGGCAGACTGAGTGTTCCATGGCGTACTCATGCCAATCCACCGTGTAGCCAAGCGACTCCAAATGGTCGCGTGAGGCGGTCGCACGCGGCAAGATCACAACCGGGTCACGGTTGCCATGCGCCATGAAGATGGGCACATCTTGGTTGGCAGCACTGCGCTCGGCCGCCGTCTTGTCGGCCAGCGGCAAGTAGCCCGACATGCCGATGATGCCGGCCAAACGGTCGCGGTGACGCAGACCGGTCATCAGCGCCATGGCGCAGCCCTGCGAAAAACCCGCCAGCACAATGCGATTGGACGGAATACCACGCGACTTCTCGCGCTCAATGAGCGAGTCGATGGCCAGCTGAGAATGCCGCATGCCCGCCTCGTCTTGGCGCTGCGTCAGATCGGCGCCCAGAATGTCGTACCAAGCCGGCATTTGGTAGCCGCCATTGATGGTCACAGGCATCACCGGCGCATTGGGAAAGATGAAACGGATCGGGCCAACCGCCGACAGGTCAAACTGCTCAGCCACCGGCACGAAATCACGGCCGTCAGCCCCCAAACCGTGCAGGATCAAGACAGTGGCGACCGGGTTTTCGCCGGTCTGGGCTTCAATGACTTCGAGTGACATGCGCAAACCTAACCAAGTCTTATCCGGGGTGGAAATTGGAATTAAACAAAGATGCCGCAGCTGAAGGCTGCCGACAAGCAGGCAACGGCTAAAAAACCGTCAATATGGGATTTTAAGGGGCCTGAGGATTGACGCCGGGTCGCGTCCGGATACCCTTATTGACTCAGACTGGTTGAGGCCAGCGGCATCGCTGCGATGGGGTTCAGCAGCCGGCTAGGGAAAGTATGTATACCGGCCGAAATCCATTAGTGAAAGAATGAAAAAAATGTAACGTCGGTATACAACGCTGACATCACCGTCTTTTTTCAGGAGTCAGATTATGCAAACCATCAAAAGCTCGCTCTCCTTGTTCCTCGCTGGGCTCACATTGTCGTTCAGCGCTCACGCACAAAATATTTCCATCGCCACCGGCGGCACCAGCGGGGTCTACTACCCCTTGGGGGGCGGCATGGCGGCAGTGTTGTCGAAATATGTCCCTGGCATGCAGGCCACGGCCGAGGTGACGGGCGGCTCGGTCGACAATCTCAAACTCATCGGCAGCGGCAAGCCCTACATCGGCTTCACCATGGCCGACGCCAGCCTCGATGCGTACCGTGGAGAAGACAAGTTCAAGGGCAACAAAATCCCGCTCAGAACCCTGATGGTGCTCTACCCCAACCGCATGCACGTGGTCAGCGTCGAAGGCCGGGGCGTCGCCAAAATAGCCGATCTCAAGGGCAAACGCGTCTCCACCGGTTCTCCGGGCAGCGCGACCGAGGTGATGGCTTTTCGCGTGATCGAAGCCGCCGGCTTGGACAAAGACAAAGACCTGAAGCGTGAGCGCCTCAGTGTGGCCGAGTCCGTCAATGCCATCAAGGACGGCAAGATTGACGCTTTTTTCTGGGTTGGCGGTCTGCCGACTGCGGGCGTGACCGACCTGGCCAACACCCCCGGCAATAAGATCAAGATGGTTGACCATGCAGAAGTGGTTGCAGCCATGAACAAAAAGTACGGCAACCTGTACGTCGAAGATGTCATCCCCAAGGACATGTACAAGGGCATGGACAGCGACAACAAACAGGCCACCGTGATGAACATTCTCGTGGTCAACGAAACCATGGACGACAAAACCGCCTACAACATTGTCAAGACCATTTTCGACAAGCGCGACGACCTGATAGCCGTGCACAAAGAAGCCATCAACTTCAAGCTTGAAAACCAGAAATCAAGCGCCACGCCGATTCCATTCCATCCCGGCGCTGCAAAATACTTTGCAGAAAAGGGCATCAAGCTCAACTGAATTTCCAAAAAAAAGCCCTCAAATCATATTTGGGGGCTTTTTTTATGTGCACCTGAAACCTGATCAACAAGGTCCGCCAGCATGAACCAGCCCTCTACCCAGAGCACACCAGACGTTGTCGTCAGTCAAGAGTCGCTCCACAAGGCCGAAGAGTTCATCGAAGCGGAGGAAGGCGCAGCCAACAAACTAAAAGGCTGGCTGGGCATTTTTGTGACTGCAGTCGCCTTTCTGATGTCGGTGTTTCACCTATACACCGCCTATGGCATCGTGCCCACATACACTTTGCGCCCGGTTCACGTCGGCTTTGTGTTGTTTCTGTGCTTCCTGGTGTTTCCAATTGCCACCCGCTTTCGCCATCGCATCATGTGGTGGGACTGGCTGGCTGCAGCGCTGTCGATCGCCGTGGTGGTGTATCTGATTCAAGGCGGTGACGATTTCACCGACCGCAACACCTCCCCCAACCCCTGGGACATTGTGTTTGGTGTCGCGCTCATCGCGATGGTGCTCGAAGCCATGCGACGCACCAATGGCTGGATCATGCCGATCATCACCTCGGCCTTCATTGCCTACGCCCTGTTTGGCCCCTACCTGCCGGCTCCGTGGACCCACAAGGGCTATGAGGTCGGCCGCTTGGTGGGTGTGATGTATATGACCCTGGAGGGCATTTACGGCGTAGCTGTCGACGTGTCGGCATCGCTGATCATTCTGTTCACGATCTTCGGCGCCTTCCTGCAGTACTCTGGCGCGGGCAAGTTTTACATTGACTTCTCGTTTTCCGCGATGGGCGGCAAACCGACCGGCGCGGGTCGCACCGTGGTGCTGGCCTCGTTTCTGCTCGGCGGGCCGTCCGGCTCGGGGGTGGCGACCACCGTCACGCTGGGGGCAGTCGCCTACCCAATGCTGGCCAAGGTCGGCTACGACAAGAACGCCGCAGGCGGACTGCTGGCAGCCGGTGGCCTGGGTGCGATTATTTCGCCGCCGGTGCTGGGTGCCGCAGCCTTCCTGATTGCAGAGTTTCTAAAAATCTCTTACCTCGACGTGCTGTTGATGGCCGTGATTCCGACACTGCTTTTTTACCTCGCCCTGTTCCTGATGGTGGAGATCGATGCCCGCAAATACAGCATGGGCAACACCACCTTCGACAAGGTGGACACGGTCTGGAACCTGACGAAAAAATACTGGTACCACTTTCTGTCTCTGATCTCCATCGTGTTCTTCATGATGTGGGGTTTCTCGCCGGTGTTGTCGGTATTCTGGGCCACTGTGGTGTCGTTTTTCACCAGCTTTCTTCGGCGTGACACGGCCTTGATCTCTCATGACCTATTCACCGGCAAGGGCTCATTCACCCAAAACCTGTTCCAGTCGCCCTTCGTGAAAGCCATGGAAGCTGGCTCGGTTGGCGTGCTCAACGTGGCGGCAACCTGCGCCGGTGCGGGCATCATCGTTGGCGTGGTCACGCTCACCGGCTTGGGTCTGAAGTTCAGCAGCATCGTGATCGACTATGCCGGTGGCAGCCTGCTGCTCACTGCGATCTTCACCGCGCTGGTGGTGTGGATTGTGGGCCTGGCCGTCCCGGTCACCGCCTCCTACATCATCTGCGCGGTGATTGCCGCGCCGGCACTGATCAAGCTCGGTGTGCCCGACTTCGCCGCCCACATGTTCATCTTTTACTACGCCGTGCTGTCCGAAGTGTCGCCGCCCACCGCGTTGTCGCCGTTTGCAGCGGCAGCCATCACCGGGGGCGATCCCTACAAGACCACGCTGCAATGCTGGAAGTA
>JABMMH010000013.1 GCA_013205645.1 Polaromonas sp.
ACCATGATGATCTCGCCAACACCGGCGACATGCGCCGGAATCGCGTTCATCAGCACCGACGATGGATAAGCCGCTTTGCCGCCGGGCACGTAGATGCCCACGCGATCAAGTGGCGTGACTTTTTGTCCCAGCAAACTGCCGTCGGCGTCGCGGTAGCTCCAGCTTTCGCCGCAGGCTTTTTTCTGCGCCTCGTGGTAGCTGCGAACCCGCGCAGCGGCCGCTTGCAGCGCGGCGCGCTGAGCCTCGGGAAGGCCCTCAAAAGCCGCTTTGAGTTCAGCCTGCGTCAGCTCCAAAGCCTGCACGCTGGGCGACTCGAGTCCGTCAAAACGGCTGGTGTACTCGAGCACAGCCGCATCGCCGCGCAGTTGCACATCGGCCAGAATCGCCGCGACGCGCTCTTCAATGGCTGCATCTGCGTCAGCTGACCAATGCAGGCGCGCCTTGAAGTCAGCTTCAAAGCTGCTGACAAGGGTGGACAGACGGACAGGTTTAGCGACGAGGTTCATGGGGAGCAAAAATGAAGAGGTTAAGCGGCGACAGCCAGTGCCAGTGAATCAATCAGGCGGCGAATCGGCTCTTGTTTGAGCTTGAGCGCCACTTGATTGACGACCAAGTGCGAGCTGATGTCCATGATGCGTTCGACTTCCACCAAGTGGTTGGCTTTGAGCGTGTTGCCGGTGGAGACCAAGTCGACGATCGCATCGGCCAAGCCCGTCAAAGGCGCTAGTTCCATGCTGCCATACAGCTTGATCAGGTCGACGTGAACGCCCTTGCTGGCGAAGAAATCGCGCGCAATGCCCACGTACTTGGTGGCGACCTTGAGCCGGCCACCTTGGCGCACGGCTGCGGCGTAGTCAAAGCCATCGCGCACGGCCACGCTGATGCGGCATTTGGCGATTTGCAAATCCAGCGGCTGGTACAAGCCCTGGCTGCCGGATTCGAGCAGCGTGTCTTTGCCGACCACACCTAAGTCAGCGCCACCGTACTGCACATAGGTCGGCACGTCGGTGGCGCGCACCAAGACCACGCGCAGGTCGGGCTGGTTGGTGTCCAAAATCAGTTTGCGTGACTTTTCCGGGTCGTCCAGCACCTCGATGCAAGCCGACCGCAGCAGCGGGAGAATGTCGTCAAAAATGCGTCCCTTGGACAGCGCCAGCGTGATCATCCTTTGACCCTTTCGATGTCTGCGCCAATGCCGCGCAATTTGGTTTCCATTTGGTCGTACCCTCGGTCCAGGTGGTAAATCCGCTCGACCATGGTCTCGCCTTCGGCCACCAAGCCGGCAATCACCAAGCTGGCCGACGCCCGTAAATCTGTCGCCATGACAGTAGCGCCTGAGAGTTTTTCAACGCCTTCCAACAGCGCGACCTTGCCGTCGATCTGGATGTTCGCACCCAGCCGCACCATTTCATTGACGTGCATGAAGCGGTTTTCAAAAATCGTTTCTGTGACCACGCTGGTGCCGTTCGAAATCGCATTCAGCGCCATGAACTGCGCCTGCATGTCGGTCGGGAAGCCCGGGTATTCGGTGGTGCGGAACGACTGCGCTTTGAGCCGACCTTGCGACTCGATGCGGATATAACCCTCGCCAGCGCTGACCGTCGCGCCTGCTTCGCGCAGCTTCTCGATCACCGCTTCTAGGTGGTCGGCGCGACCGTGGCGCAACACCACGTCGCCGCCAGCCGCCGCCACCGCGCACAAAAAGGTGCCGGTTTCAATGCGGTCAGCGACCACTTGATGCGTGCCACCATGCAAACGCGCGACGCCCTGAATGCGAATGCGCCGGCTGCCGTGGCCGTCAATCTTCGCACCCATCTTGATCAGCATTTCGGCCAGATCGCCGATCTCCGGCTCTTGGGCGGCGTTTTCCAAAATGGTTTCGCCTTCGGCCAGCGCCGCCGCCATCATGAAGTTTTCAGTGCCGGTCACGGTCACCATGTCGGTCGTTAAACGGCAACCCTGCAGACGCGTCAGGCCGGGCGCGAGACGCGCAATCATGTAGCCGTGCTCGACCACAATCTCGGCGCCCATCGCCTGCAAACCTTTGATGTGTTGATCCACCGGGCGTGAGCCAATCGCGCAGCCGCCCGGCAAGGAGACCCGAGCGCGACCAAAGCGCGCCAGCAGCGGCCCCAGCGCCAACACCGAGGCGCGCATGGTTTTCACCAGCTCGTAAGGGGCTTCAGGCGTGTGCAGGGGGCCGGCGTCAATCCGCACGGTGCCGGCATCCGGCTGACCCTGCGCGCCCTGCTCGGCCGTGACGCCCATGTTGCGAATCAGCTTGAGCATGGTCGAGACGTCTTGCAGCCGCGGCACATTCGTCAGCGTGACCGGCTCGTCGGTCAGCAGCGCTGCACAGAGCTCGGGCAAAGCGGCATTCTTAGCGCCAGAAATATCAACCGTGCCAGACAGCGATGTGCCGCCTTTGATGCGTAGCTTGTCCATGATTTTTTAGTTTTTGCTTTAGTTTTAGTTTTAGTTTTTCGCAGCCCACTCGGCGGGCGTGAAGGTTTTCATCGACAAGGCATGGACTTCGTCGGTCTGCATGCGACCGCCCAGCGTGGCATAGACCCGCTGATGCCGCTGAATCAGGCGCTGGCCTTCAAAAATGCTGGAGACGATGGTGGCATACCAGTGCCGGCCGTCGCCCGACAGTTCGATGTGCTCGCAATCAATGTTGGCGCTGATGAGGGCCTGAAGTTCGTCGCTGGTCATGGCTTAAAAATAGTGGTCAATGGGAATGAAAAGGTCAGTGGCGAATTTTGTAGCCGATTTTCAGCAAGTGCACGGCAATCCAGCTGACGCCGATCAGCGCGACGCCGACAATGCCCAGACTGAACCAAGGAGAGACATCGCTGACGCCAAAAAAGCCATAACGAAAGCCGTCGATCATGTAGAAAAACGGGTTCAAATGACTCACCGTTTGCCACGCTGGCGGTAAGGAGTGAATGGAGTAGAACACGCCACTCAAAAACGTCAGCGGCATGATGACGAAGTTCTGGAACACCGCCATCTGGTCGAACTTTTCAGCCCACAAACCGGCAATCAAACCGAGTGCACCCAGCAGCGCCGCGCCGAGCACGGCAAACACCACAATCCACAGCGGCGCCACAAAACTGGGCCGTCCAAAGTACACCGTCACGGCAAAAACACCGGCGCCGACCGCCAAGCCGCGCAGCACCGACGAGCCAACGTAAGCCACAAACCAATGCCAATGCGACAGCGGCGTGAGCAGCAAAAATACCAAGTTCCCCATGATTTTGCTTTGAATCATGGAGGAAGAGCTGTTGGCAAAAGCGTTTTGCAACACGCTCATCATCACCAGACCCGGTACCAGAAAAGCGGTGTAGCTGACGCTGCCGTAGACCTTGACTTGGTCTTGCAGCACATGGCCAAAAATCAACATGTAGAGAACCGCCGTCAGAATGGGCGCGCCAACAGTCTGAAAACCAACCTTCCAGAAGCGCAAGACTTCTTTGTACAACAGTGTTTGCCAGCCGTTCATGCGGTGACCTCGGATGCAGTTGGGTTGCTGACGGATTTATCGGCCATCACTTCGAGGAAAACATCCTCTAGGTCGGCCTTGCGGATTTCGACATCTTCAGCCACCAAGCCGGCCCCACGTACGGCCGCCAGATAGTTCTCGATGTCACGCGCGTTCTGCGCAGGGAACTGCACGATGCGGCCTGTCACGCGGGCCTGCACTGCCAGCGCGTCAGGCAACTCGCGGTCGACCTTGAAGCGCAACACGTTCGACGATGCGCTCTTGAGTAAATCCGAGGTCGTCGCCAGCGCCACCACCCGGCCTTGCTTGAGCATCGCAATGCGGCCGCACAGCGCTTCGGCTTCTTCGAGGTAATGCGTGGTGAGCAGCACGGTGCTGCCCTCTCGGTTCAATTTAGCGATGAACTGCCAGAGGGTTTGCCGCAGCTCCACATCAACACCAGCAGTGGGTTCGTCGAGCACAATCACCGGCGGTTTGTGCACCAGGGCCAGGGCCACCAGCACCCGCCGCTTCATGCCGCCTGAGAGTTGCCGCATGTTGGCATTGGCTTTGTCGGTCAGGCCGAGACTGCTGAGCAATTCGTCAATCCAGTCGTCGTTGTGTTTGACACCGAAATAGCCGGACTGAATGCGCAAGGACTCGCGCACAGAGAAAAAGGGGTCAAACACGAGTTCTTGCGGCACCACGCCGAGCTGGCGACGGGCTTCGGCATAGTCGGTCACGACGTCGTGACCATGCACCAACACTTGACCACTGCTGGCGCGCGACAGGCCCGCCAGAATGCTGATCAACGAAGTTTTGCCTGCGCCGTTAGGGCCGAGTAGGCCGAAGAATTCGCCGGGCTGTATGTCAAAGCTGACATGGTCCAGCGCTTGCACGGTTGGACCGGGAGCACCCCGGGAAGATTTGAATGTTTTGGAGACGGACTGGAATGAGATAGCGGGCATTAGCCCTCTATTTTAGGGGCTAGCGTGACGCCAGTGCTCAGGAGGGAGATGGGATCAATGCGGCAATGCCATAAAGGCCGGCCAATTGACGCAGGCGCGGCGGCAAGTCTTGCACAAAAAACGTCCGCCCCAACGCCAGCGCCTCGCGCCGGCATTCCAGTAAAACAGCCAACGCTGAGGAGTCAAACTGCGTCATTTCACTGGCATCCGCGATGACGGGCTCCGTGTCTGCCGCCGCAGCCCGCAAGGTCACGGTCAAACTGCGCGCACAGACACCTGCTTGGTTGTGGGTGAGCACAGCGGGAAGTTTGAGCAACACGGTGAATCCTGTCAAAAGTAGACGGTCAAAAAGAAAATCGAGTCGAGATCAGTTTTTATTGCGCTGCGCGAGCGTCGCAATCAAACCATCAATGCCGCGAGCTGAGATTTCCTGCGCAAACTGCGTGCGGTAGGTTTCCACCATCCAGATACCCAATACATTGAGGTCATAAATCCGCCAACCCGTGGCGGTTTTTTCCATCCGGTAATCCACCTGCACAGCCTCTCCACGACCGATCACTTCGGTTCGGACAATGACTTCGGTATCCGCCGCGCCAGCCCGCAGCGGCTTGACATCGACGGTCTGGTCTTTCACTTGGCTCAGCGCACCCGCATAAGTCCGCACCAACATGCTTTTAAACTCTTCTTGCAAACGCTTTTGCTGCTCGGGCGTGGCTTGACGCCAATTGCGTCCCACCGCCGAAGCGGTCATGCGGGTGAAATTCACGTTCGGCATGACCTTGCTGTCAACAAAGGCGGTGACCTTGCTCAAATCTCCGCGTTGCACATCCTTGTCAGCCTTGATGTTGTTCAGAACCTCATTGGACAGGCGGCGAATCATCTCATCAGGACCCTCTGCGGCAGCGCGCACGACAGGCACAGCCAGCAGCATGAGCGCGCCTAGCGAGGCGGTCAAAAAATAGGTCAAATGGCGGCGGTTTAAATTCATGAAATGCTTTCAATCTTGCAGAGGCGAAAAAAACTGGGTCTGCGGCACATGCTTACAGATTTTTCGCCGGGTGTCGGATGAACCGAACAGGGACCGAAAAAGAATCGAAAGTCCTTCGAAAAGAACTGTTAAGACCTCTTTAACCGCCCAAGGTTCAGGCCTCAGGGTGAAGTTTTGGTATCGCTAGGTAAAACTTCTGGCGTGCTCGGCGCTGGCAAGTCATAGCGCTCCTCATCCCAGTTCACTTCGCTTTTTTGCTCTCTGATCAGGCCGCGCCGCCTCTGCAGGTAAGCGTCTCTTGTGAAACTGTACTTGTCTAGCGCGGCAGCATCGAGAAGCCTGCCTGCGCGCAACAAATTCGCCCGCACATCGACCAGACGCAAGGTGATCAAACTATTGCGAAGCGCCACATCGTCCACGTGACCGACCAAGTTGCCCTTGGCATCTACCGGCAAGGCCAGCGAATCCCGCAAAGTCGATGGGCCGAACAGCGGCAAAACGACATAAGGCCCCGTTGGCATGCCCCAGTAACCCAGCGTCTGCCCAAAGTCTTCTGAGTGCTTTTCCAGTCGCAGTTCGCTCGCCACATCAATCAAGCCGAACAGGCCGATGGTGGTGTTCACGCCGACACGAAAGAAAGTCTCGACCGACTCGGCTGGCTTGAGTTGCAGCACATTGTTGACGAACGACCAGACATCCCCGATGTTGCCAAAAAAGTTAGTCACGCCAGTCCGCATGACTTGCGGCGTGACCTGCTGGTAAGCGGTCGCTACTGGCTTGACAACGGCCTCGTCGAGTCCATCGTTGAAGCTGTAAACACCCCGGTTGAACGGCTCCCAAGGGTCACGAGGATTGGCGTTCGGCGACATGGCACAACCCTGCAACACGGCCAGCACCAGCGCCACAACGCCCATCCAAAGTGTCCGGGAACTCAGAGCAGAAACTTTCAGAGCGTTCATTTGACGGCTCCGGTGCCTGCGGCGGGTGCTGGTGGGCTGGACGAACCACTGTCAGCCGCACTTCTGTACAAAAACTGACTGATCAGGGTTTCCAAAACCAAGGCAGACTGGGTCTGATTGATGACGTCACCGGCCGCCAAAAGCTTCTCATCGGCACCCGGTTCGATACCGATGTACTGCTCACCCAGCAAACCGCTGGTGAGGATTTTCAGGGAACTATCTTTGGGGAAAACGTAGCGGCTTTCCAAAGCCAGGTGCACACTCGCTTGGTAACGCTTGTCATCGAAGTTGATGCTCTCGACACGGCCGACCACTACACCGGCGCTTCTGACTGCGGCGCGCGGCTTCAAGCCGCCTATGTTGTCGAATCTAGCGACCACTGGATAGGACGTGTCCACCAACTGGAAGCTCGTCAGGTTCGCAGCCTTCAAGGCCATAAAAAGAAGGGCAACCCCACCGACCAAGACAAAAAGGCCGACCCAAACATCGGTTCTAGAACGTGACATGACTTGCTTTCAAAAAGATAACCATATTTTCTCATGCGACGGCGGCTCACGCATGGCAGCGCACAAAGCACTGCATTCACATTTTTATTACAGACTGAACATCCAAGCGGTCAGCAAGAAATCCAGCCCCAACACAGCCAAGGAAGCAACCACAACCGTGCGCGTGGTCGCGCGCGACACACCTTCAGGCGTTGGCTGTGACTCAAACCCTTGGTAAAGCGCCACAAACGTGACGGTGACACCAAACACAAAACTCTTGATGACGCCATTGCCGACATCCCTCCAGACATCGACGCCGCCCTGCATCTGGCTCCAGAACGAGCCTGCATCGATACCGATCATCAGCACACCAACCATCCAGCCGCCCAAAATGCCGACCGCACTGAAGACGGCCGCCAGCAAGGGCATGGCGATCAGGCCGCCCCAAAAACGCGGTGCCAAAATACGCCGAATCGGATCGACCGCCATCATTTCCATGGCTGAGAGCTGTTCACCGGCTTTCATCAAACCAATCTCAGCCGTCAGCGCGGTGCCAGCCCGACCAGCGAACAGCAAGGCCGTCACCACGGGGCCAAGTTCACGCACCAGACTGAGCGCGACCAACAGCCCAAGGGCTTCGGCCGAACCGTAACGCTGCAAGGTGTAGTAACCTTGCAAACTCAAGACAAAACCGACAAACAGGCCCGACACGGCAATGATGGCCAGCGAGTAGTTGCCCAAAAATAAAATCTGATCGCGGACCAGCCCAAAACGCCGGAGCGTCGAGCCCGACAGTGCGACAAGGCGAGCGAACAGCCGAGCCGCTTGGCCGAGCTGGGCCAGTTGGCTGCGCGTCGCCTGACCGAGGTCGGCGACTGAATCCATCGCTTGCCATTTCATGAGCGGCCACCTTTCGAAGGTTGTTGCGCTTCAGGCGCAGCGCTTTTAACGTCGCGGCTCAGCAAGCCATAGTCGGCTTCGGCGTCTGGCCCGGGGTAATGAAACTCAACCGGACCTTCGCTCAGTGCGTTGACGAATTGGTGCACCAGCGGGTCTTTGGAGTTTCTGACTTCATCCGGCGTGCCTTGAGCGGCAATGCCGCCGTTGGCCAAAATAATCACCTTGTCGGCGATCCGGAAGGTCTCTTCCAGATCGTGCGACACCACGATACTGGTGATGCCGAGCGTGTCATTGAGCTGGCGAATCAGCTGAGCCGCTGTCCCCAAAGAGATCGGGTCCAGCCCGGCAAACGGCTCGTCGTACATGATGAGCTCTGGGTCTAACACGATGGCCCGCGCCAGCGCCACGCGCCTCGCCATACCGCCTGAGATTTCAGAGGGCATCAAATCACGCGCACCGCGCAGACCCACCGCGTCGAGCTTCATCAGCACGATGTCACGGATCAACTCAGGGCTCAATAAGGTGTGTTCGCGCAAAGGAAAAGCCACGTTGTCAAAGACACTGAGGTCGGTGAACAGCGCGCCGAACTGGAACAACATGCCCATGCGGCGTCGGGCGGCATACAACTCGGTCTGGCTCAAACCGCCGACATTATGAGCATCAAACAAGACATCGCCAGCAGTGGCTTTTTGCTGGCCACCAATCAACCGCAAGACCGTGGTTTTGCCACCGCCAGACGCGCCCATCAAGGCGGTGACCTTGCCGCGCGGGATGCTCAGGCTGATGTCTTTCAGAATGACGCGGTCGCCCTTGGCGCCAGGGTAGGCGAAGCTGACTTGCTTGAATTCGACGAGAGTAGACGACTGTTCGGCCATGAAAGATAGAAAGCCGGCAGAGCGCCGGCTTGGGTGAGGGTAAGCCCTGATGATACGGCTTTTATCTTACAGAGCCTCCAGCGACCGAGTAACACCCAGCGAAGTGCCGGGCTCTTCAGCAACGGTTCAGCGTGGCAAGTCGCTGACGCCCATCAGGAATTCGTCGACAGCCCGGGCTGCTTGCCGGCCTTCGCGAATCGCCCAGACCACCAAGCTCTGGCCGCGGCGAATATCGCCAGCTGCAAAAACCTTGGGCACGTTGGTGGCGTAACCGCCGATGAATTCGGTGCTGGCCTTGGCGTTGCCGCGGTTGTCGGCCTCGACGCCGAAGGCCTTGAGCACGGTGCTCACCGGCGCCACAAAGCCCATGGCCAGCAGCACCAAGTCGGCCTTGAGCAGTTGCTCTGAGCCGGCAACTTCTTGCATCTTGCCGTCTTTCCATTCAACGCGAACGGTTTTAAGACCGGTGACTTTGCCCTTTTCGCCAATGAATTCCTTGGTCGAAATGGCGAACTCGCGCTCGCAACCTTCTTCATGGCTGGTGCTGGTGCGCAGCTTGATTGGCCAGTAAGGCCACGTCATAGGCCGGTTTTCTTCGATCGGTGGCTCGGCCATCAATTCGAACTGGGTGACGCTGACCGCACCGTGGCGGTTGCTGGTAC
>JABMMH010000406.1 GCA_013205645.1 Polaromonas sp.
TCATTGACGACCAGCGTGTCATCAGCGGCGTTACCAGTGGCGCTGGCCAACATAAAAAATTCAACGCAGAGCACGCCCACGTAGCCGATCTGAGCGGCAATGGCTTCGGTCGCAGCGCGTGCGCGCGCCGACAAGGCGGTGGGCAGGCAACCCTCATAAGCGTGCGTCACCGCCAAGATGCCGTCGACATGCACATTGCGCTGCGGTGCAAAACTGACGATCTCGCCGTTCCAGCCACGCGCCACGATCACCGACAGTTCGGCTTTCAGGGGCAGCATTTTTTCGAGCACGCAAGGGACGTTGCCCAAGCTGTTCCAAGCACTGGCGAGTTCGGCAGCGTTCTTCACGCGGGCCTGGCCTTTGCCGTCATAGCCCATGCGAGCGGTTTTCAAAATACCGGGCAACAGGTCAGCTGACACGGCGGCAAGCTGCGCTTGTGTTTCCAACACGGCATAGGGCGCGCACGGCACGCCAGAGGCCGCGGCACAGGCGCTGAAATGCGATTTTTCGTCGATCCGGTTTTGAGCGATCGAAACGTTGTCTGCACTCGGTGCCACCGGCCGCGTGGCGGCGAGTTGCTGCAGCGCGGCAGCCGGCACGTTTTCAAATTCGGTGGTGATGGCTGCGCTGACGGTCGCTAACTTCGCCAAGCCTTCAGCGTCGTCGTAGTGGGCTTGAATGTGGTGATGGCTGACGCAACCTGCCGGGCTGTCCGTATCCGGGTCGAGCACGGCCGTGAAGTAGCCGAGGCGCTGTGCGGCATGCACAAACATGCGGCCGAGTTGGCCGCCGCCCATCACGCCTAGCGTGGCGCCAGGAAGGATGGCTTTCATAGCGGTGGCAAGGTCATGGCTTCGGCCGCAGCCGTTTGCGCGACCCGAAAAGCTTGCAACTGAGCGGCCAGCGCCGGATCCTGCAAGGCCAGCATGGCAACTGCAAAGAGGGCCGCATTGGCCGCGCCAGCGTGGCCAATCGCAAAGGTCGCGACCGGAATGCCTTTGGGCATTTGGACGATGCTGTGCAGCGAATCAACGCCTTGCAAATGCTTGCTGGCGACCGGCACACCAAGCACCGGCACCGTGGTTTTGGCCGCCAACATGCCAGGCAGATGCGCCGCACCGCCGGCACCGGCAATGATGGCTTGCAGACCGCGAGCTAGGGCGGCTTCGGCATAGTCAAACAAGGCGTCGGGCATGCGGTGCGCGGACACCACGCGGGCTTCGTAGGCGATGCCGAACTGCTGCAGGATTTGCACAGCGTGCTGCATCGTGTCCCAGTCGCTGTTGGAACCCATCACCACGCCGACCGTGACGGCGGCACCTGGGGCTGGTGTATGGGCGGTGTGGGCCGGGGACGTGGGGCTGGCGGTCGGTGGTGTGGTGGTCATGGTGTGCGTCTTCAAAGCGGGACTGCGGACCGGCGATTTTAAGCGTTGCGGCTCGGGCGTCTGCCAGCATGCTATCGTTTTGCTTTCCTTTTCAACTGTATTCAAAGCCCTCAGCGCACTTCAAGCGCCTCCAAACATGATTGATGTCACGATCTCGAATTTTGAACAAGAAGTCATTCAGGCTTCCATGACCATCCCGGTGCTGGTTGATTTTTGGGCGCCTTGGTGCGGCCCTTGCAAGTCACTCGGCCCGATTCTTGAAAAAGTTGAGCTCGCTTACGAAGGCCGCTTCAAGCTGGTGAAGATCGATTCCGACCAAGAGCAACAAATCGGCGCGGCCTTCGGTATCAAAAGCATTCCGACCTGCATCTTGCTGATGAACGGCCAGCCGGTCGACGGCTTCACCGGTGCGCAGACCGAAGGCAAGATCAAAGAATTCTTAGACAAACATCTGCCAAGCGCCGGTGAGGCGGCGGCTCCGTCAGAAGCCGAGCAAGCGCAAGCCATGATGGACAGCGGCGACCTGCAAAGCGCGCAAGACACGCTGGCTGAAGCGCTGGCCGTCAACCCGGCCAACGACGAGGCGCGCTTTGACTACGTCAAGCTGTTGATCCGCACAGGGCAACTGCCCGCCGCTAAAAGTGCGCTGGCCCCTGCCTTGGTGCAGATCCCGATGCAGCTGCGTTTTGAGGCGTTGAAGCACTGGCTGCTGGCGCTTGAATTCGTCAACACCGACCCGCGCGGTCAGTGGGACTTGCCGCAGTTTGACGCGCTGATTGCGCAAAACAAACGTGATTTTGAGACGCGCCTAGCGAAAGCCCAGCTGCTCATGACCCAAGGCGCTTGGGTGGCCGCAATGGACGAGCTGCTGGAAATCATCATGCGCGACAAGACTTGGAACGAGCAAACGCCGCGCAAAACCTTCGTCGCTATTTTGGAGCTGCTGACGCCGCCCAAACCCAAGCAGGCCCAAGACGCGTCCGGCAAGACCCCCGCCGGCATCGAGATCCTCGGCAAAGTGGTGGTCGAGGAAGACCCGCAGCTGGCCTTGGTGTCCACCTACCGCCGCAAGCTGAGCATGATGCTCAACTGAAAAGCGGCCGATTAGTCCTCAGCGTCTGCAGGCTTCGCCCCTGAAAACCAAGACACGTAGAGCGCTGGTAACACCACCAGCGTCAGCAGTGTGGCGGTGATCAAACCGCCGATGATGACGATGGCCAGTGGCCGCTGCGTCTCGGAGCCAATGTCGTGCGACAAGGCCATCGGCAGCAAACCCAACGCCGCCAGCATGGCCGTCATCAGCACCGTGCGCAGTCGCTGCATGGAACCGAGTTTGACCGCGTCCAGCACGCTGTGACCGGCTTCTTGCAACTGCTGAAAAACCGACAACATCACCACACCGTTGAGCACCGCCTGCCCTGACAGCGCGATGAAGCCAATCGCCGCCGAGA
>JABMMH010000407.1 GCA_013205645.1 Polaromonas sp.
CTTCGCGGGGTGTAAGGCTGTCTAGGATGTCTTTGACCACATCGCGCAAACCGGCTTGCATGGCTGCATCGATAGGCGCGGTGTTGGCGCTGTCTTCGATGAAGTCGCCCAAATGGCTGTCATCGTCGTCACCGATCGGCGTTTCCATGGAGATAGGCTCTTTGGCAATCTTCATGATCTTGCGAATCTTGTCTTCGGGCATTTCCATTTTTTCAGCCAAAACGGACGCATCGGGCTCGAAACCAAACTCTTGCAAGTGTTGGCGGCTGATGCGGTTCATCTTGTTGATGGTCTCGATCATGTGCACAGGAATACGAATGGTGCGAGCCTGATCGGCAATCGAGCGGGTAATGGCTTGGCGAATCCACCAAGTGGCGTAGGTAGAAAACTTATAGCCACGGCGGTACTCAAACTTATCCACGGCCTTCATCAAACCAATATTGCCCTCTTGAATCAAATCAAGGAACTGCAAACCACGGTTGGTGTATTTTTTGGCAATCGAGATGACCAAGCGCAAGTTGGCCTCGATCATTTCTTTCTTGGCATCACGCGAGTTGGTCTCGCCTTCGTTCATGCGCTTGTTGATGTCTTTGAGGTGCGTCAAAGGCACGACCACGCGAGACTGCAGCTCAGCGAGGTTGGTTTGCAGTTCTTGGATCGGTGGGATATTCCGGGCCATCACCACCGACCAAGGCTTGTTTGAGGCGACTTGCTTTTCAACCCATTTCAGGTTGAGCAAGTTAGGCGGGAAATCTTTGACGAAGGTTTCTTGCGGCATGCCGCACTTGTCGACAATGATGCGGCGCAGTTCACGTTCTTTTTTGCGAACGTCGAGCACTTGGCCGCGCAGCAGGTCGCACAATTTTTCAATCGACTTGGCGGTGAAGCGAACCGTCATCAGCTCATCGCTGAGGGCTTTTTGCGACTTCAAGTAGGTCGGCGTGCCGTAGCCTTCTTTGTCATAGGTCTTGTGGACTTTTTCAAAGTGCTGGGCAATTTTGTCGAAGCGGCTGAGGGCTTCTTTTTTGAGTTCTTCGAGTTTTTTGGTCAGCGCTTTGGAGCCGCCCTTGCCGTCGTCATCGTCTTCCTCATCGAATTCGTCGAAGTCTTCCTCGGCCACGTAATCGTCGGCTTCGTTGGGGTTCGAAAAACCATCGACCACGGTGGAGATGACGATCTTGCCTTCGCGAATTTCTTCGGCCAAGCGCAAAATTTCTGCAATCGTGGCCGGGCTTTCGGAGATGGCTTCCATCATGCGCATGAGGCCGCCCTCGATGCGCTTGGCAATCTCGATCTCGCCTTCGCGGGTCAGCAACTCAACCGTGCCCATTTCGCGCATGTACATGCGGACCGGGTCGGTGGTGCGGCCAAACTCGCTGTCGACGGTGGAGAGCGCGGCTTCTGCTTGTTCTTCGGCTTCTTCTTCGGTGGCGACGGTTGAACCGGTGTTGTTCAGCAGCAAGGTTTCGGCGTCAGGCGCTTGCTCGAACACGGCAACGTCCATGTCGCTGAGCATGTTGACAACGACTTCGAGCGTTTCAGCGTCGACCAGTTTGTCAGGCAGGTGATCGGAAATCTCGCCGTGTGTCAGGTAGCCGCGCGTCTTGCCGAGCTTGATCAAAATTTTCAGGCGCTGGCGACGTTTCAGCATGTCTTCTTCAGACAGCACGGCTTCGTCGAGTCCGAACTCTTTCATCAGAGCGCGTTCTTTGGACTTGCTGATTTTCATCCGCAGTGGCTTGACCTTCTCGGTCGTCTCGACCACGGGCTCACCGACCAAGTCGTCTTCAATGTCAGACATGTCTTCGTCACCGTCACCTTTGGATGAGGCTTTTGGCTTGCGGCCACGCTTGGCGCCTGCAGCTGGCGAGTCGCCTTCGGCGGCAGGGTTCTTCGGCGGGCGGCCTGGTTTTTTCTTGGCCGGTGCTTCGGCGACGACGGCAACAGGCGCGGCCTTGAGGGCGGCGTCTTTGGCGGTCACTCTGACGGCGACGGGTTTGGCGGTAGGGCTGGTCTTGGACGGCACGGTCGTTTCTTTCTTCAGGATCTTCTCGGATTTGACGGACGCTTTGGCTGCAGGGGCAGGTCGGTCAGTTGCTTTGTTGGATATGACGGCCTTTTTGGAAATTTCAACCTTGGCGACAGGTTTGACAGGCTTCTTGGACTTTTGAACAGGCATGGCGAGCTCCAGGTGTCTTAAAAACTTTTTCACAACAAAGCGCCTGACAGCAAACGCTGCAAAAGTTTCAGGCGCATCAGCAAAGATGCATTGAAATTGAGCAGGACTCCATGCGGGCGCAAAAAATGCCCAAACCAAATGGCTGGGCATGGTGGCAAGTTGTTTGGGCGAACATTTGGGATGCAGTCCTTGCGGGAAAATGGCTCTGTAACTCAGAAGTCCCGTTGTGCGGGGAGCCGGTGCCGGAGGTGCTGCTGTCGCGCTTGCCGTAGCGTAATTTTGGATTATACCCAGATGCTTATTTTTGAGGCAACTTCAAGCTCCCCGAAACCACGTTCTCAAACGGGTTTTTGCAGCGCCGCCAGTTCGCGGTAACGCGCCAAGGCCGCCGGGTCGGTGTTGGCACGCAAGGCCAGGTCTTGCATTTCGGCTTGTCGCGCCAGCCGGCTCAGTTGGTCCAGAATGCTGCGCACCTCACTCCAGTCGGACTCTATGCCTTCGGGAATTTGCGCCAATTGGTTGAGCGCGTAATTTTCATGCGCATGCTCGCGCAGACCTTCACGCAGGGCCGCCCAAGGCTGCGGTCCATGCTCGTGCAACTGGCCTTCGAGCCACACAAAGAGCGGGCCGTGCGGCGCTGGTAGGCCTGAGAGTAAAGCATGCTCGTCGTGGTTGAGCTTGTCCCACGCTTGAGACTCGGTCAGCAAGGCGCGCAACACGCGGTCTTCGCGGCTGGCCGACAAAATACGGCCGGCGATGCGGCGTGGGCGCGCTGCTGACGCCCTATCACCATAGCTGCTGTAGGCGCCTGATGCGCTGCCTTTTTTGCTGAGGTAGCGACTGGAAAATTGCCCATCAGAGGGTTTGAAGGTCGAGCTGCCGGGGGTGCTGGAGCCGTGCGAATCGTTTGAGCCATAAGAGTCCGGCTCGGAGCTGTTGTAGTCGGCGTCACCGCCCACTGGACCATAGGCATAGCTGTAGTCCGGCGCTTCAGGTTGTGGGGCGCGGTCGGCTGCGTTTTTAGCGCCTGCTTTGAAGCTTTTTCCGCTGGCGTTGGGATTTCGCGAGCCGCTTTTGTAGGGTGCGGCAGGTTGCCAGAGTTGCAGTAATTCACGGCTGTCGATTTGCACTTGGTCGGCGATCTCGGCCAGCAACTGGCGCTTCAGCGCGCCGTCGGGCAGCAGGCTCCACAGCACGCGCGCATTGCTGGCCATGTGGGCGCGCCCTTCGGCGGTGCTCATGTCGCAGGCGTCACTGGCGGCTTCGATCATGAAGCGGCTGAGCGGTACGGCTTGCTTGACCATGGTGGCAAAGCCTTCTTGGCCGTGCGCCCGGATGTAGCTGTCGGGGTCGTGTTCGGCCGGCAAAAATAGGAACTTCACGCTGCGCACATCGCTTGCAAAAGGCAGGGCGGCCTCTAGCGCTTTGCGGGCGGCGCGCCTGCCAGCGCTGTCGCCGTCAAAGCTGAAGACCACGGCGTCGGTGAAACGAAACAACTTTTGGATGTGGTCGGCGGTGCAGGCGGTGCCCAGCGTGGCCACGGTGTTGGCGAAGCCGAGCTGGGCCAGTGCCACGACATCCATATAACCTTCGGTCACCAAGGCGAAGCCGTGTTCTCGCAAGGCGCTGCGGGCTTCAAACAGGCCGTAGAGCTCGCGGCCTTTGCTGAACACCGGCGTCTCTGGCGAGTTCAGGTATTTGGGTTTGTCGTCACCCAGCACGCGGCCGCCAAAGCCGATGCATTCGCCCTTGACGTTGCGGATCGGGAACATGACTCGATCCCGAAAACGGTCGTAGCGTTTGGCTTCACCGGCCTGGTTTTCCTCGCCCGGCTCCCCGGTGATGACGAGGCCACTGTCAACCAGCAAGGGGTCGTTGTAGTCGGCAAAAATACTCGCCAAACTGCGCCAGCCTTCGGGCGCGTAGCCGAGGCCAAAGGTTTTGGCGATGTCGCCCGACAAACCCCGGCCTTTGAAGTAATCGACGGCGCGCGGTGAGATTTTCAATTGCTTGGCGTAGGCCGTGGCGGCTTTTTCGAGCACGCTGGTGAGTGTGGCTTTCTGCTCGCGCACCTGCGCGGCGCGGGCCCGGTCTTGTGGGCTGACGTCGTCTTCAGGGACTTGCAGGCCGTATTGCTGCGCCAAGTCTTTCACCGCTTCGACGAAGGTCATGCCGGCATGCTCCATCAGGAAGCTGATGGCGTTGCCATTTTTGCCGCAACCAAAGCAGTGATAGAACTGTTTGGCCGGGCTGACGGAGAAGGAGGGCGATTTTTCGCCGTGGAAAGGGCACAGCCCCATGAAATTGGCGCCACCCTTTTTCAGCTGAACGTAGCGCCCAACGATGTCCACCACGTCAGTGCGGGACAGGAGTTCTTGGATGAATGATTGTGGGATAGCCATGGGTGCAAAAGTCGAGGGCTGATTTTAATCACAAGCCTTGCGCCCGCCGTTGCGTGGGGGCGGCTCAGTCGCCTTGAACAACGCCTTCGCGGCGCGGATCGGCACCGCCAAACCAGCCAGACGGGGTTTTCTGGATCGCTTGCAAGCCGCTGGTCAGGGGCACTTCGCGGACTTGCGCACCCGGCTGGCGCAGCGACTCAACGGTGGCGGCCGGAAAGCGCTGGTCTTCTAACAGCGTCATGCCGTTGAGGCTGCCAAAGTTCGGCAGGTTGATGGCTTGTTGCGCATCCAACTCCCAGTTGAGCGTGCCGTACAGCAGCTTGGCGACGTAATGAATGATGAGCGCGCCGCCCGGACTGCCGCCGCTCATCAGCAACTCGCCCGTCGTCTTGTCAAACACCAGCGTGGGCGCCATCGACGACCGCGGCCGCTTGCCTGGCTCGACTCGGTTGGCAATCGGTCTGCCTTGGGCGTCACTGGGTGTGAAGCTGAAGTCGGTGAGCTCGTTGTTGAGGAGGAATCCCTTAACCATCTGGCGCGAGCCAAACGCGTTTTCGACGGTGCTGGTCATCGCCAGCGCGTTGCCGTGGGCGTCGACGATGCTGATGTGGCTGGTGCCGTGTTCGGGCTGCTCGGGCATGGGCGCGTAACTTGTTTTGACCGCACCGGGCGTTCCGGCCGCCGCCGTTGTCATGCGCACCGGGCCGATCAGCCGGGCCCGCTCAGCCAAGTAGCGGGGCTCGAGCAGGCTCATCCAGCTGCCGCCGGGCGCTTGCACAAAGTCCGGGTCGGCGATGTATTGGTCGCGATCGGCGAAGGCCAGCCGCGAGGCTTCGGTGTACAGGTGCAACCAGCGCGCGTCTGGCAGGCCATTGACCAAGGGCATCGCCGTCGCTGGTGTGTGGCTCAGTAGGCCCAAGATCTGGCCGACAGCCACCGCACCGGAGCTGGGCGGCGGCATACCGCAAATGCGGTAATCGCGGGCGGCTGCCCGGTAGTGGTGACACAGCGGTTGCCGTTGGATGGCTCGGTAAGCGGCCAAGTCTGCCAACGCCAGTTGCCCGGGATTCGTCGGGTGCTGGCGGACCTTGTCGACGATGGCTTGGGCGATGTCGCCAGTCATCAGCGCCTTTGATCCTTCGGCTGCGATGCGCTTGAAAATACTCGCCAGTTCAGGGTTTTTCAGCAAGTGATCGACGGGCCAAGGCTGGCCGGCAGCGTCATAAAAATACGCCGCGGCGACGGGGTCTTTTTTGAGATAAACGTCTCTGACCAGCAAGCCGTGCAGGCGCTCGCTGATCTTGAAACCTTGCTCGGCAAGCGCAATAGCGGGAGCGAAAAGTTGCGCCCAGGGTAGTTTGCCGTGCTGGCGATGTGCCTCTTCCAGCATTTGCACGGTGCCGGGCACACCGACTGCGCGGCCTCCGACAACGCCTTCATAAAAGCCCACCGGCTTGCCGTTAGCGTTCAAGAAAAGATTCTCGTTGGCTGCGGCTGGCGCGGTCTCGCGACCGTCAAAGGCCTCTGTGATATTGCGTTGGCCATCGTGGTGCAACAAGAAAGAACCGCCGCCGATGCCGCTGGATTGCGGCTCGACCAGACCCAGCACCATCTGCACGGCGATGGCGGCGTCGACTGCGGAGCCGCCGGCTTTGAGAATCTTGTAACCCGCGTCGGTGGCCAGCGGATGGGCCGCCGCCACAGCAAAGTGCTGGGTCGCCCAGCCGGGCTTGTCGGCGTAGCCCGACGCCTCTTCAGGCTGCAGCCGCACGGGCCGCAAGCAGGGCGGTGAGCCCTGCTGCGACCAGAAACCTCACAGGTGTTGTCAAATGTGTCAGTGGATGAGCCGCTAGAGAGCGACTTAACGCGGTGCCAAGCGGATGGCGCCATCCAGACGAATCACTTCGCCGTTGAGCATCTCGTTTTCGATGATGTGCTTGGCCAGTTTGGCGTAGTCTTGCGGCGTGCCCAGACGCGAAGGAAAAGGCACGCTGGCGGCCAGCGAGTCTTGCACTTCTTGCGGCATGCCAAACATCATCGGCGTGCCAAAAATGCCGGGTGCGATGGTCATGTTGCGGATGCCGTTACGCGCCAAGTCACGGGCAATTGGCAAGGTCATGCCGACCACGCCGCCTTTGGATGCGCTGTAGGCTGTTTGGCCAATTTGGCCGTCGTAGGCGGCGACCGATGCGGTCGAGATCATCACGCCGCGCTCGCCGGTGGATTCTGGTTCGTTCTGACTCATAGATTCAGCCGCCAAGCGAATCATGTTGAAGCTGCCGATCAGGTTGACCGTGATGGTTTTGCTAAACAAGGCCAGCGAATGCGCGCCGTTTTTACCGACGGTTTTTTCGGCCGGTGCAATGCCCGCGCAATTGACCAGACCCATCAGTTTGCCGAGCGAGACGGCTTTGGCGACGACCGCTTGGCCGTCGGCTTCTTGGCTCACATCGCAACGGACAAACGCACCGCCAATGTCTTTGGCGATGGCTTCGCCTTTTTCAACCTGCATGTCGGCAATCACCACCGTGGCGCCGTTGGCGGCCAGCATACGGGCCGTGCCCTCGCCGAGTCCTGATGCGCCGCCTGTGACGATGAAAACCTTGCCTGCGATGTCCATGGGTGATCCTTTGGTTGACGTTAACGTAAGGTCAATTATCACGCATCGGCTGGGCTCATTCTTTATTTGTAGCCGACGCGGTCCAGCATTTGCTGCACCTTGGTCTGGTTGTTGGCCACGGCGCTGATCGGGATGGTTTCCGACTTGAAGCTGCCGCCGGTCATGGCTTGCAAGGCTGGGTTGTTGACCTTGACGCTGGCCACGGCTGGCCATTCGTTGTTGCCGTCGGCAAAGTAGTTTTGCGCGGCCGGGCTGGCGAGGTATTCCATGAACTTCACGGCGTTAGCGAGGTTTTTGGCACTTTTGGCCACACCTGCGCCTGCCACGTTGACGTGCGTGCCCCAAGTTTGCTGGTTTGGAAAGACCACGCCGATTTTCTCGACGGCGGCCTTGTCTTGAGGGTCTGTCGAGCGCATCATGCGCGCCAAGTAATAGCTGTTAGTCAAAGCCACGCCGCATTCGCCGCTGGCTACACCCTTGATCTGGTCGGTGTCGCCGCCTTTGGGCGCACGCGCCATGTTGGCGACCAAGCCTTTCAGCCAAGCCTCCGTTTTGACCTCGCCGAGGTGTTCGGTGACAGCGCCGAACAGCGACAGGTTGTACGGGTGCGAGCCTGAGCGGGTGCACAGCAGACCTTTGTTCTTCGGATCGGCCAGCGCTTCATAAGTCTCAACGTCGGACTTTTTGACCTGCATTTTGTTGTACACGACGATGCGGGCGCGGGTGGAAAAGCCGAACCAGGTAGTGCCCTCAGCGCTGGACTTGGCGCGCAGTTGGACGGGAATGGCAGCCTCAAGCACGGCTGATTTGATGGGGCGAAAGAGGTCGTCTGTGTCAGCTTTGCCGAGCCGGGCGGCGTCGACCAGCAAGACCACATCGGCTGGTGAGGCAGCGCCTTCAGCCTTCAGGCGAGCCAAAATACCGGCGTCGTCGGAATCCACGCGGTTGATTTTGATGCCGGTGGCTTTGGTGAAATTACCGTAAAGCGCTTCATCTGTTTGGTAGTGACGGGCAGAATACAGGTTCAGCACTTGCTCTTGCGCTAACGCGCTACCCGCTGCGCCCAGCAGGGCTGCGGTGATGAGGCTGGCAATGATCGGTTTTTTGGACATGGGATGGATGTGTGAAAGTTGCGACAGGATTTAGTTTAATGCAAACGCGAATAATTCTCAATAACTTTAAGAATAAAAAAGAAACCAGATGTGCGGGCACAGGCCTGAAGGGGCGCTTTGGCCGGTGGTCAATGCTCGGCATGCTGGGCCCGCTGCTGCTCGCGGGTTGCGCGGGCTTGGGCCAAGCGCCCGCACCTTCCGAGACCTCGGCAGAGGTCCCCACGGCGGCGGCCAAACGCCTGCCGCGCATTGGCTTGGCCTTGGGCGGCGGCGCCGCCAAAGGCTTTGCGCATGTCGGCGTCATTGCTGTTTTGGAAGAGGCTGGATTGCGCCCGTCCTTCGTTGTCGGCACATCGGCAGGCAGCTTGGTAGCCGCGTTGTATGCCAGCGGCAAGTCGAGTGCCGAGTTGCAAAAAGCCGCCTTGGCGATTGAAGAAGTCGCCATCACCGACTGGATGCTGCCCTTGGTCGGCCGCGGCATGTTTCGTGGCGACGCACTGGGCCGTTATGTGAATGAGGCGGTGGGTGGCCGTTTACTCGATCAAATGAGCATTCCGCTGGGGGTCGTGGCGACCGACCTTGGCAACGGTCAAGCGGTCATGTTTCAGCGCGGTGATACCGGCACCGCCGTGCGCGCGTCGAGTGCCGTGCCAGGTGTTTTTGTGCCGGTGCGGATCAGCGGGCGGGATTACGTCGATGGCGGCTTGGTGGCACCCGTGCCGGTGCGTTTTACCCGGCAGATGGGGGCCGAGCTGGTGATTGCGGTCGACATCTCGACGGTGCCCGAAGAGAACACCGCCAACGACACTTTGCAGATTTTGCTGCAGACCTTTTCCATCATGGGCAGAAGCATCAACCAGCACGAACTCAAGGACGCTGACATCATCATTCGGCCCTCTTTGGTGGGGCTCAAAAGTGCTGATTTTTCAGCTCGACTCAAAGCCATTGAGGCGGGGAGGGCGGCGATGCTCGCAGCGCTGCCGGCGCTCCGTTTAAAGCTGGATGCGGCTTCGGTTGCGCTGCGATAGTAGAGCTGAAAGACGCAAAAAAAGCCCGCACAAGGCGGGCTTTAATCGGGTCTGGAAACGCTAGGTTTACCGGAGACCCGAGGAAACAACGCAATGAAAATTAACGCTTTTTGGCAACCGGTGCTTTGACTGCGTTGACAGCGGTGTTGCTGACGGTCGTGAAATTGGCTTCAGCCATGTCGGTGGCTTGCTTGACAGATTTTTGGATGGATTCGAAAGCGTTGTTGGCGGCAGCGACAGCGCTTTTCATGATGGCCACGGCGGTTTCTGAACCGGCCGGTGCATTTTTAGTGACGCTGTCGACCAAGCCCACGAACTGGGCTTGTGCTTCGGTGGCTTGGCCTTCCAGGGCTTTGCTGAACTCGGCGCTGGTGCCGGTCGCGATGTCGTACAAATGACGACTGTAAGCTGCAGACTTTTCAGCCAGTGGTTGCATCAGGCCGGCGTGCATGGCCAATAATTCTTGTGCGTCTCTGACGCTCAGCAAAGCTTGTGTTTGGTTGGCGGTTTCGGCCAAAGCAGTTTTGGAGGCCTGAAGATTCAACTCGACCAGCTTCTCAACGCCTTCAAAGGCTTTGCCAGTGAGTCCAAAAAGGGTTTCCATGGTGGCTTTTTGTGAGGCCATAACTTGTTCAGCTGTCAACATATTTGAATCTCCTGTGAATTGATAAATAGTTGCTCAGCTGTCTAAGTTGATGACTTGAATCACTAATTGTTGCGCTGCAACATGAGATGAAGTATATGTGTCCGCGCGCTGATTGCAAGCTCATTTTGTTGCGATGCACCATTTTAGATGTGCGCCTCTAGGCCGCATAGACTGGCGGTTTCAAGATTTTTATAAACAATTCACGTGCGGCTGGCGAATAGCTTTGGACGACAATGTCGAGCTTGGCTTGCAACTTTTATAATGATTTTTGATCGGTGAGCAGTTCGGTTGAGATACTCCCTCTTTCTTTTTACCCCTGATTTATCTTGCAAGCTTTTTACGCTGATCATTTTGTGTTGCCACTGCCTGCTGGGCATCGCTTTCCGATGGAGAAATACGCCCGACTGCGCCAGCGCGTGGCGACCGAGTTGCCAGCGGTGAGCATGGCCGAGGCGCCGACTGCCTCGGACGGCGAACTGGCATTGGCGCACGATCCGGCCTACATCAGCGCGGTGGCCAACGGCGAATTGCCGGCTGTTGCCATGCGCGAAATCGGTTTCCCGTGGAGCCCGGAAATGGTCGAACGTTCACGCCGTTCGGCTGGCGCCACTGTCGCGGCGGCCCGTGTGGCGTTGGGTTTGCACGGTGGGCCGAACGCCAATCCAGCCGGCTTGGCGGCCAACATGGCCGGCGGCACGCACCACGCCAGCGCCAACAAAGGCGGTGGGTTTTGCGTTTTCAACGACGCGGCGGTGGCGGCCCGCTTGATGCAGGTTGAATGGGCCAGACGCCACGGCTGCCAGCGTCCGGCCTTACGCGTGACAGTGATTGACTTGGATGTGCACCAAGGCAATGGCACGGCCAGTATTTTTCGTGATGACGCCAGCGTTTTCACGTTGTCGATGCACGGCCAACACAACTTTCCTTTTCGCAAGGAAGCCAGTGACTTGGATGTGAACTTGCCGGACGGCTGCAAAGATGCTGAATACTTGCAGGCGTTGGAACACGCACTGGACGAGATGGAGCGACGCTTTCAGCCGGGGCTGGTGATTTATCTGGCCGGGGCCGACCCCTTTGTAGGTGATCGGCTGGGCCGTTTGAGTCTGAGCTTCGACGGTCTGGAAGCGCGCGACCGGCGGGTTTTTGACTGGGCTTGGCAGCGCCGCGTACCGCTGGCCATGGCGATGGCCGGTGGCTACGGCGTCGATATTGACGAAACCGTGCAAGTGCAAATGAACACTTATCGCGTCGCATTGGCGTACTGGGAGAAGTGGCAAGGCTTGACCGCCTAAGATGACGTCAAATTAACGGCACGCTATAAATGCCGAAAGAGCCAAAGTGCCTGAAAAATATAAAGCCATGGAGACAAACGCCAACATGTCCGATCTGTCCTTTGAAACCGCCTCTGAATCGGGTCGTCAGGTGGAGGTTTCGCACGAAGAATTTTGTACGGGCCTGCCGGCCGGCCGCTTTCATTTGATCGTGAACCCGGAGAAAGCGCAAAAATACATCAAGCACCGGCTCTTCATCGTCGGTATTGCGCTGCCCATCATCGGTCTTGGTACCGCGCTGAGTTGGTCGGGCTACACCTGGGCCGGCTTGCCGCTGATCGCCATCGGCTTCTTGCTGCCCCGTGTGGTGAAAGCGCATGCGCCCAAAATTCTGCTGTTTCTTGCGCAGCGAGAACTGCGGACCTACCGGGACGCACTGGAGTTCGAGATCATGGAAATCCGTTTGCGCTAAACGCTAAAGTTCGCATTAAATCAAGCCACCAAGATTGGACCGCCTCAAGTGATGACGATGAATACCAGCCCTGCAAAGATGGTGAACACGGCGAATGCCGTGAACCCAGTCGACCAGGCCATCACCAGCCGCATGTCGGCGCGTGCGTTTTTGCCCCAAGCGGTTGATCGGCAAACCCTGATGCACTTGCTAGAGGTCGCTAGCCGCGCACCCTCAGGCACCAACACACAGCCCTGGAAGGTTTACGTCTTGCAAGGGCCGACTCGCGACACGCTGGTGGACAAGGTTTGCAGCGCACACGATGCGGTTCGTGCCAATCCCGAGCTCGGTGCGGAGTACAAAGAAGAGTACGCTTACTACCCCGAAAAATGGGTCTCGCCCTACATCGACCGACGCCGCGAAAACGGCTGGGGCTTGTATGGCTTGCTTGGCATTGGTAAGGGTGACAAAGACAAAATGCACGCCCAGCACCAGCGCAACTACCGCTTTTTTGATGCGCCAGTCGGCCTGATGTTCACGATTGACCGAGTCCTGAATCGCGGCAGCATGGTTGATTACGGCATGTTTTTGCAAAGCATCATGGTGGCCGCCCGTGGTCATGGCCTGCACACCTGCCCACAAGCCGCCTGGAATGGTTTTTCCAGCATTATCCTGCCGCACATTGGTGCTGGCGCCGATGAAATGCTGGTCTGCGGCATGGCGCTGGGTTATGCCGACGAGTCAGCCTTAGTGAACACCTTCCACACGCCCCGCGTCAGCGCAGAAGACTTCACCACTTGGGTGAAATGAGCCTTGACTTAGAGCCGTGACGGGGGCTGGTTGCGGGTAAAGTCTGGGGTTGCCCAGTGACCGGCAAGCAGCCCTGATTTTTTCTATTTTTTTGAAAGCATTCTTCATGACCATGACCACCACTCCATCAGGCCTCCAATATGAAGACACCGTGCTCGGCACCGGTGCGATCGCCAAGGCCGGCCAAGAGGTCAGCGTGCATTACACCGGTTGGCTGTTCAACGACGGCGTGCAGGGCGCCAAGTTCGACTCCAGCAAAGACCGTGGCCAGCCCTTTGGTTTTTCGCTCGGCGCCGGTCAAGTCATTCGCGGCTGGGACGAAGGCGTGCAGGGCATGTCTGTCGGTGGTACGCGCCGCCTGGTGATTCCGGCTGAATTGGGCTACGGCGCGCGCGGTGCGGGCGGCGTGATTCCACCGAACGCGACCCTGTTGTTCGAAGTCGACTTCCTCGGCTGATCGTCACAGCACTTCCCGGCCCACTTTTGCAGATTCAGCCGTGCTCACCCGCGGCCATGCCCCAGACATGATCATCACCAGCCTGCTCGACACCGATCTGTACAAGTTCACCATGATGCAGGTGGTGCTGCACCAATTTCCGGGCGCCCAGGTCGAATACCGTTTTCAGTGCCGCAATGCAGCCAGTCCGGGCGTCAGCCCGCTGGCGCCGATGGTGAACGAAATCCGGGAGGAAATTCGGGCGCTGTGTACTTTGCGCTTTCAAGACGCCGAGTTGGTCTATCTGCAATCCATGCGCTTCATCAAGAGCGACTTTGTGGATTTTTTGGGTCTGTTTCGGCTGAATGAAAAGTACGTCACGGTCACGGCTTTGGCGTCGGGCGAGATTGAGGTCTCCATCAAAGGCCCGTGGCTGCACACCATCCCGTTTGAAATCCCGATCCTCGCCATCATCAATGAGGTGTACTTTCGGAACACCCAGAAGCAACCCGACGTCGTTGAGGGCAGGCGTCGTTTGGACGTGAAAGTCGAGCAACTCAAAGGCGAAGGCCTGAGTGCGCTGAAGATTGCCGACTACGGCACCCGCAGACGCTTCAGCCGGGCCTGGCACGAAGAAGTGTTGCGCACCCTGACCGCGCGGTTGGGTGCGGGCACGACGGGGCAAATTGCCGGGACCAGCAACGTGCTGTTTGCCATGAAGCTGGGTTTGACCCCGCTGGGCACCATGGCGCACGAATTTTTGCAGGCCTGCCAAGCACTGGGTCCCAGGTTGCGCGACAGCCAAGTGTTTGCTTTTGAGTCATGGGCCAAAGAGTACCGCGGCGACTTGGGCATCGCACTGAGCGACGTCTACGGCATGAGCGCCTTTTTGCGCGATTTCGACATGTTCTTTTGCAAGCTCTTTGATGGAGCCCGCCATGACAGTGGCGACCCGTTTGCATGGGGCGAGCGCTTGATTCAGCATTACCGCATCAACCGCGTTGATCCGCGCACCAAGGTCCTGATTTTCAGCGACGGTTTGACAGTGCCGAAAACCATTGAGCTGTACCGCCAGTTCAAAGGACGCTGCCAACTGGCCTTCGGCATCGGCACCAACCTGACCAACGATCTTGGCTACGAACCGCTGCAGATCGTCATCAAGATGGTTCAGTGCAACGGGCAGCCGGTCGCCAAGGTGTCGGACACGCCGTCCAAAAACATGTGCGATGACGAAAAATACCTGGCGTATTTGCGACAGGTCTTTGAGATCGAATGATGGCGTTCGTGAAAGCTTCCCAGCGCCTTGCCTTGTTGGCATGTTTGAGCGTGTCTCCGAGTTTGTCTTGGGCTGCCGATTTTGACGGGGGGCAGTTAGCGGTCTGGTGGGCGCTGCCGTTTGCCGGCATTTTGTTGTCAATTGCCGTCTTGCCTTTGCTGTCACCGCGGGTCTGGCATCACCATCACGGGAAAATTTCAGGCGCTTGGGCGTTGGCATTTTTTGTGCCTTTTGGGTTCAGCTATGGCGCGTCGGTCGCCGGTACCAGCTTGGCGCACGCGCTGTTGGCCGAGTACATTCCTTTCATTGTTTTATTGACCGCCTTGTTCACGGTGGCTGGCGGCATTCATATCCGCGGCAACCTGCGAGGCAGTCCAGGGCTGAACGCGGGTATCTTGGCCCTTGGTGCTGTGTTGGCCAGTTTCATGGGAACAACGGGGGCGTCCATGCTCATGTTGCGCCCGTTGATCCGCGCCAACGACAACCGCCAGCACCGCGCACACGTGATTGTGTTTTTCATCTTCATCGTCTCGAATGCCGGTGGTTCGTTGACGCCGCTGGGTGATCCGCCGCTTTTTCTCGGCTTCTTGAAGGGCGTGGATTTCTTCTGGACGGTGCAGCACATCTTGCCCCAAGCGCTGTTTTTAGTGCTGAGCTTGCTGGCCATTTTCTTCTTGCTCGACACTTGGTTTTACAAGCGCGAAGGCATCATGCTGGTGGACCCGACGCCTGACACCCGGCGCTTTGGCTTTGATGGTGCCGCTAACTTTGGCTTGCTAGGCGCAGTGGTGGCGCTGGTCTTGCTCAGTGGTTTTTGGAAGTCACCGGTGGTCTTTGAGGTCATGGGTACCGACGTTGGCTTGCCCGGACTGGTGCGTGACTTAGGCTTGGTGATGGTGACTTTGTTGTCCTTGAAGATCACGGCCCACAGTGTGCACACCGACAACCAGTTTTCGTGGGGCCCGATGGCCGAGGTGGCCAAGTTGTTTGCGGGTATTTTTCTCACCATCATCCCCGTCATTGCGATGCTCAAGGCTGGCGTCAGCGGCCCTTTTGGAGCGGTGGTGACAGCCGTGACGCGCGCCGATGGTCAGCCAGACCCGATGATGTATTTTTGGGCCACTGGGCTGCTGAGTTCTTTCTTGGACAACGCGCCCACGTACTTGGTGTTTTTCAACACCGCCGGCGGTGACCCGGCAGTCTTGATGACGACGCTGGCCCCCACGCTGGCGGCGATCTCGGCCGGCGCTGTTTTCATGGGTGCGAATACTTACATTGGCAATGCGCCCAACCTCATGGTCAAAGCGATTGCCGAAGACCGCGGCATTCGCATGCCAAGTTTCTTCGGGTATATGGCTTGGTCATGTGCCATTTTGGTTCCGCTGTTCATCATCATGAGCATGATCTGGTTCCGCTGACCTCTGTCGTCGTTTCATTTTTCGAGCCGCTTTCAATTTCATACGTCAATACAACTATTTGGAGACCCTCATGAGCCAACCCAAAATTCTGGTCGCACGCGCCGTTTTTCCTGAAATCATCGAGCGCTTGTCGGAGCATTTCGAGGTTGAATCAAATCAGGCTGACGCGGCTTGGTCAAAGGCTGATCTGATAGCCCGTCTGAAAGGCAAGCAGGGCGCTTTCACGACTGGCGGTGACCGGATTGACGCCGAGGTGCTGGCGGCTTGTCCCGACCTGAAAATCTGCGCCAACATGGCTGTGGGTTACAACAACTTTGACATCGACGCCATGACCGCCGCGGGCGTGTTGGCCACCAACGCGCCCGATGTGCTGACCGAAACCACCGCTGACTTTGGCTTTGCATTGCTGATGGCGACGGCCCGCCGCATCACCGAAAGCGAGCATTATTTGCGCGCTGGCCAGTGGACCAAGTGGAGTTTTGACATGTTTGCCGGTTCTGACATTCACGGCTCCACGCTCGGCATTTTGGGCATGGGCCGGATTGGCCAAGGCATTGCCAAGCGCGGCGCGCACGGCTTTGGCATGAAGGTCATTTACCACAACCGTTCGCGCCTGGATGCTGCGTTGGAAGCGGACTGCAAGGCGAGCTATGTCAGCAAAGAAGAGCTGCTGAAAATCGCTGACCACGTGGTCTTGGTACTGCCTTATTCGGCGGCCTCGCACCACAGCATTGGTGCGGCTGAACTGGCCTTGATGAAGCCTACGGCAACGCTGGTGAACATCGCTCGCGGCGGCATTGTGGACGACGCGGCTTTGGCCAAAGCGCTGAAAAACAAAGTCATCGCAGCCGCCGGTCTGGACGTGTTTGAGGGTGAGCCCAAAGTTCATCCTGATTTGCTGACGGTGCCGAACGTGGTGTTGACACCGCACATCGCCAGCGCAACGATTCCGACACGGCTCGCCATGGCGGCTTTGGCGGCGGACAACTTGATCGCCTTTTTCGGCGGCAAGCCACCGCTCACACCGCTCAATGCGGCTGTGCTTGAGCGCAAGTAACTTAGAACGCTTCATCGGTTAACCGGTTCGCCGCTTTAAAAAGGTCTTCATGTCGGATGTGTTTGTGTGGTTGTTGTTGGTGCTGGCCGTTGTCAGTGTGTTGCTGTTGCTGGCATTGCTGGTCATACAGCTCCGCAGGCGGACTGAAGACCCGCAAAAAGTCTTGAACGAGCTGGCCAGTCTGACCTCGGCCAACGAGCGACTCGAGCGTGAACTGCGCGCCGAGGTGCAGACCAGTGCGCGCGCCACCCGTGCTGATCTGACGCAAGGGCTGTCGCTTTTTCAGCAAGCGTTGCTGGCTCAGTCTAGCGATGTGGCGCGCACGCAGAACGAGCAAATTGACTCTTTTCGCATGCAACTGGGCGCCATGCAGCAACATGTGTCTGAGACGCTGCAGCGCTTTTCTGATGGCTTGAACGAGCAATTGCGGCAGGTCTCGGAAGGCAACGAACGCAAGCTCGGCGAAGTGCGTTTGGTGGTCGAGCAGCGGCTCACGGCTTTGCAAGAAGGCAACGAGAAAAAGCTCGACCAGATGCGAGCGACGGTGGACGAAAAACTCCAAGCAACGCTCGAAACCCGGCTCGGCGAAAGCTTCAAGCAAGTCGCTGACCGGCTGGAGCAAGTGCACAAGGGCTTGGGTGAAATGCAAAGCTTGGCGCAAGGCGTAGGCGACCTCAAGCACTTGCTGACCAACGTCAAAACGCGCGGTATTTTTGGCGAAGCGCAGCTCGCTGCCTTGCTCGAACAGGTCTTGATGAGTTGACCCTAGTTTTCCTAGTTTCCTGTCGGTGCCCTCCTGAGGTTGTGTCCCTGAGGGAGTGCCCTCCAGAGGGTGCCCTCCCTAGAGACCACACATCTGGCAAGCTCACTCTGTGATCAGCTTATCAAATGATTGCACTGAACTGTAGCAGGGATGTTATAAGATTTAGTATTAAGGATTATATAACAAAAGTTATCTGGAAAAACATACACAAACTAATGTTTTTTCTTTCTTTATAACAACCAGTTCCATTTGCAAGGAAGTTGATGGAAGGATAGCAAACAAGAAGACCTCCAGATGAGATTGCTGGAGTGGGAGCACAAAGGAGAAGTTTCCTGGGATTGGATGGAACCGGAATCAGAAGCTTGGGTGCTAGCTTCTCTGAAACTATAATTCAGTTCTGATTATCCAAAGGTTCAGCATTTTCATCTTGCCACCTAGGTAAACTTTGCATTGTATGGAACGCCATGGACCATGACTAGCATACACAGAATAAAAGGGAAATATGAAAGAACCATAGTA
>JABMMH010000408.1 GCA_013205645.1 Polaromonas sp.
CTCGGCGTGAACCTGCAAGAACTGCTGATTTCCCAGCCCGACACCGGCGAGCAAGCGCTTGAAATCGTGGACGCCTTGACGCGTTCCGGCGCTGTCGATCTGATCGTCATCGACTCGGTGGCTGCGCTGACACCCAAGGCCGAGTTAGAGGGCGAAATGGGCGATTCGCTGCCCGGTCTGCAGGCACGTTTGATGAGCCAGGCACTGCGCAAGCTCACCGCGACCATCAAAAAAGCCAACTGCATGGTCATTTTCATCAACCAGATCCGCATGAAGATTGGCGTCATGTTTGGCAGCCCTGAAACCACCACCGGTGGCAATGCGCTGAAGTTCTACGCCTCTGTGCGTTTGGACATTCGCCGCATCGGCTCCATCAAGAAAGGTGACGAGGTGATCGGCAACGAGACCCGCGTCAAAGTGGTCAAGAACAAGGTCGCCTCACCCTTCAAGATGGCGGAGTTCGACATTCTGTATGGCGAGGGCATCAGCCGACTAGGCGAGGTACTGGACCTCGGCGTGGCTGGCAACATTGTCGAAAAATCAGGTGCTTGGTATGCCTACAAAGGCGAAAAAATCGGCCAAGGCCGCGACAACTCGCGTGAATTCTTGAAAGAGAACCCTGAGTTGGCGATCGAGATTGAAAACAAGGTGCGCGAGTCGCTCGGCATCCGCTTGATTCAAACCGCCGCCGTTGAAAAGCCAGAAAAAGCCGAGAAGCCTGAGAAGGCAGAAAAAGCTGACAAGGCCAACAAACTGACCCAAGCCTGATCTTCAGGCATCTCACCCACTATTTTTATGCAGGAGTTCAATGTGATGTCTAACCGAGTGACGACTGTCGGAGCCTGGCTTTTTATTGTCTTGAGAAAAGCCGCCATCGCCTTGTGGCGAGCGGCCTGAGCGGCGAACGAGATGGCGACGGGTTTTACTTTGTCGCTCAAGGGCCGGGCGTTGCGCCTGCTCACCGGCCGGGAGCATTCCCGTGCCGAGCTTGAGCGCAAGCTGGCTGCCCATGAAGAAGAACCCGGCCAGCTGGCCAAAGTGCTCGACGAGCTGCAGGCCAAAGACTTCATCAGCGAAAGCCGGGTCATCGAGTCTGTTTTGAACCGTCGCGCCAGCCGTTTTGGTGCCGCCCGCATCCGCCATGAGCTTCAGGGCAAGGGCTTGCAAGCCGAAGCGGTGACGGCTGCGGTGCAGTCGCTCAAGGGCAGTGAAGCCGAGCGGGCTCGGGGCGTTTGGCAAAAGAAGTTTGGTGCGCCAGCGGCAGACGCCGCCGAACGGGGCAAGCAAATGCGGTTTTTGGCTGCACGCGGTTTTGGCTCAGACGCCATTCGCCGCGTCGTCTCAGGCGTTGACGAAGACGAATTTCAGCACTGAGGCGTCTTTCGACGACGCTTCAAGCCGCGTCGCGAACCGCTTCACCGCCGGCCCGAAATGCCTGCGCCGCCGCCGCCCATTGCAAACGCGCAGCGGCCAGGTGGCGCTCTTTGACATGGCCAAAGCCTTTGATCTGCTCCGGAATCCGCGCCAGTTGAAGCGCCAGCCCATGGTTGTGCTCATTGAGTGAGACCAAGACTTCTTCCATGCTGGCGCGGTACTCATCGATCAACGCACGTTCGGTCTGGCGTTCGGCGGTGTAGCCAAACAGATCGAGGGGCGTACCGCGCAGACCTTTGAGTTTGGCCAGCACTTTGAAGCCGCTGCTCATCCACGGGCCAAATTTCCGCTTTTGCATTTCGCCAAGGTCGTTCTTGGAAGACAACAAGGGCGGCGCCAAGTGGTAATTGATTTTGAAGTCGCCTTCAAACATGGCCTTGATCTTGTCTTCGAAACCCGTGTCTGTGTGCAGGCGTGCGACTTCGTACTCGTCCTTGTAGGCCATGAGTTTGAAAAGACCGCGTGCGACGGCTTGGCTCAGCAGGCTTTTGCCGCGTACAGCTTCGGGCAATGCCGCCTCGGCGGCTTCGACGCGAGCGACAAAGGCGGCATAGCGCTGCGCATAAGCGGCGTTTTGGTAGGCGGTCAAAAACTCAACTCGGCGGGTCACCAAGGCGTCCAGTCCTTGTCGCGGGGTTGGCAGGTTGATCACTTGCGTGGGCGACAGGAGTTTTTCAACAGATGCGAGCTCATGCGCCGCGCGTCGGCCCCAGGTGAAAGCCGCCTTGTTTTGATCGATAGCCACGGCGTTGAGTTCAATTGCGCGCATGATCGACGCAAGACTCAGTGGGACCCAGCCTTTTTGCCAGGCGAAGCCGAGCAACATCGGGTTGGCGTAAATGCTGTCGCCCATCAATTTGGTGGCCGCTGTGTCTGCATTGAACGTGCCGACCTGTGCGGCCCCCACGGCTTTGGTGATTTCGGCTTGGCAGGCGCTGCCTGGGTTTTGCCAGTTGCCATCGTGAACAAAAGCGGCGGTCGGTGCGCTGTGCGCATTCAGCGCTACATGGGTTTTGCCTTCAACCATGCGCAGCATGGTTTCTTTGTGCGCAGCCACGATCGGGTCGCAGCCGATGATCAGGTCGGCGCTGGCCATGCCAACGCGCGTCGTGCAAATGTCAGACGGCTGCTGGCTGATGAGCACATGGCTCCAAGTGCTGCCGCCTTTTTGTGCCAAGCCCGCAGCGTCTTGTGTGACGATGCCTTTGCCCTCCAAGTGCGCCGCCATGCCCAGCAACTGACCGATGGTGATGACGCCGGTGCCGCCGACGCCGGCGATCACAATGCCCCAGACCCGATCCGTGCGGCCGTCTGATCCGTCTAAGGGCGGAACTTGCGGCAGTGGCAAGACTCCCAGCGCGGCGTCGTCAAACGGGTTGAGTTTGTTGTCGGCTTTTGCCTTCTTTTTCAGTTGCCCGCCTTCAACCGTTACGAAGCTCGGGCAAAACCCCTTGACGCATGAAAAATCTTTGTTGCAGGTGCTCTGGTTGATCTTCCGTTTGCGGCCAAATTCGGTCTCTAACGGTTCAACCGACAGGCAGTTGGACTGCACGCCGCAGTCGCCGCAGCCCTCACACACCAGCTCATTGATGACCACGCGTGCAGCAGGATCAACCAACACGCCGCGCTTGCGACGCCGACGTTTTTCGGTGGCGCAGGTCTGGTCGTAAATGATGACGCTGCAACCTTTGATCTCACGGAACTGGCGCTGAAGGGAGTCCAGCTCATCACGGTGATAAACGGTCACGCCCTCGGCCAAAGTCACGCCATCGTACTTCTCCGGTTCATCGGTCACGATGATGGTTTTGACCGCACCCTCGGCGCGCATCGACTGCGCAATTTGCAGCACCGAATGGCCTTCAGGCCGCTCGCCGATGGCTTGACCGCCGGTCATGGCGACGGCGTCGTTGTACAAAATTTTGTAGGTGATATTGACGCCGGCAGCGATGCTCTGGCGAATCGCCAGCAGACCGCTGTGAAAGTAAGTGCCGTCGCCCAGATTCGCAAACATATGCGTGTCGGTGGTGAAGGGTTGTTGGCCGACCCAAGGCACGCCCTCGCCACCCATTTGCGTGAAACCCATGGTGCTGCGGTCCATCCACAGCGTCATGTAATGGCAACCAATACCGGCCATGGCGCGCGACCCTTCTGGCACTTTGGTCGAGGTGTTGTGCGGGCAGCCGGAGCAGAACCAGGGCGTGCGCTCAGTGTCGACCACCGTCACTTGCATGGCGGTTTCCTTGGCAGCGATCAGCGTCAGCCGGGCGTCGATGCGCGCACGCATGTCGCTGTCTAAGTTAAGCTTTTTGACGCGTGCCGCGATGGCTTTGGCAATCAGTGCCGGCGACAAATCGGCGTTGGCGCGCAGCAAGGTGTTGGCCGCCGGATTGGACATGCCCCACTCGCCGCCACTGAAGTCGCCTTCCACCTCATTGA
>JABMMH010000409.1 GCA_013205645.1 Polaromonas sp.
GCGGTAGTAAGGCGCTTCGTTTTCCTTCAGGTTTTCGCTGAGGGTGTCGGCGCTGATGAAGATCAAGTTACCCGGCAGGTCGCCGAAGATGGTCGGGTCGTAGGCGTCGATCTTGACGCTGGCGGTCATGCCGACGCCGATGAAGGCGATGTCGGACGGCGAGACTTTGGCTTCGACCAACAAGTCGTCTTCCAAGGGCACGATTTGCATGACCTCTTCGCCCGCCCGAATCACGCCGCCTTGGGTGGTGATGCGCACGTTTTTGACAATGCCGCGCATGGGTGACGTCAGCTCGGTTTGGTCCAGCAGGTTTTTGCGCTGAACCATGAGTTGCTCGGTCACGGCGTGTTCTTCTTCGACCTTGTTGAGCTCGGCTTGGGCGTCTTGAAAGTATTTGTTGCGCTTGTTGGTGCCTTGCGATTGCAGTTCTGCCGCTTGGCGTTGCAGGCGCAGCACTTCGGTGCGGCTGACGTCGCCAGACTTGACCAGCGGCAGGTTCATGTTGAGCTCTTGGGTGACCAAGCCCGTCATGACGGTGATGGCTTTGAGTTCTTCTCCGAGGGCTTCTTTGCGCTTCGTGAAGAGCGCGAGCTGGTTGACCCGAAACTCGGGGTAGTTGGCCAACTCGGGCGGAAACTTCGGCTGCCCGCCGAATACTTCTGCACGCAGCCGGGCTGAGGTGGCCGACAAGCCTGCGGCTTTGGCGCGTGTTTCTAAAAAGGAAGCTTCAGCGCGGGTGCGTTCCAGCCGTGCCAGCAGTTGGCCGGCCTCGACAGTGTCGCCCTCTTGAACCAGTAAGGCTTCCAGCGTGCCGCCGTCTTGCGACTGGATGATCTGGGTGCGGGATGAAGAAATAACGGTGCCGGGGGCGCGGGTGATTTCGTCCAGTTCGGCAAAGTAGGCCCACGTGAAGAAAGCAGCAAGGGTGGTAAAGGTCACGCCCATCACCCAGCGCGAGCCGCCCAAGTCTTCAACGACAGGCGCCTTACCGGTGTTGGAGTGAAAAAACCAAAAGAACTTCATGCGACGGCTTCCTCCGCTTGGACGTCCGGTGCACCAGTGGCAGCGGGCCGAGGTTGGCGCATACGGGCCAGTATGTGGTCGCGCGGGCCGTCGGCCACGATGCGGCCTTTGTCAACAACGATGATGCGGTTGACGTGCGGCAAGAGACCCATCTTGTGGGTCACCACCACGAGCACAGACTCGGGTGCGATGTCTTCAAACAAGTGTTTCATGACGCGCGCTTCTAGCTGGATGTCCATCGAGGCGGTCGGCTCGTCGAGTAGCATGATGCGGGGCTGCGCCAGCAGCAGCCGGGTCAAGCCAACCAACTGACGCTGACCACCAGACAGGCCGCGCCCGCCTTCGTTGATTTCAAGCTCCAGCCCCTTGGGGTGGTTTTGAATGACTTGGTCCAGCCCCGTCAGACGGGCGGCGCGCAGAACCAAGCTGTCGTTGGGGGCCGGCAGGCCGAGCGTGAGGTTGTCGCGCAGCGTGCCATTAAAAAGACGCACGTCTTGCGGCAAATAGCCAATGTGCTCACGCACAAACTCGGGGGCGAGTTGCACCATGTCGATGCCGTCGAGCAAGATGTTGCCGGTCTTGGGTTGGTACAGCCCCGAGAGCATTTTGATCAGGGTTGACTTGCCCGAACCCACCGCACCCAACACCGCAATGCGCTCACCGGGCCGGATGCTGAGTGCCGCGACTTCAAGCGTGGGCTGGTCTTCGCGGTAAGCAAAAACCGCTTTGTCCATGTGCAGGCGGCCGGCGCAGCTGTCGGGCACCATCAGGCGCTCCTCACCGCTGCGGTCACTCGGCATGGCCATGATGGCGTCGAGCGACTTGAGCGCTGTTTTGGCGTGCTGCCACTGCACGATGAGCTGCGGAATTTGCGCTAAAGGCCCGAGCGCCCGGCCGCTGATGATGGAGCAAGCAATGAGCCCGCCCATGGTCAGCTGGCCGGTGCTGATGGCGTAAGCGCCGACCACGATCAAACCGACGTAGTTGAGCTGCTGGATGCTTTGCGCTAGGTTGGTGGCGCGGCTGGTGATGGTTTTGAGCTTGAGCTCGCTCACCGCGATGGTGGCCGTGAGGTTGCGATAGCGGTCTTGCATTTTCCATTCGCCACCGGCGGCTTTGATGGACTCGATACCGTCGACAGCCTCAATGAGCAAGCCGTTTTTGCGGTTCGACTCGGCCATGTTCTCGCCGGTGAGCCGCTCAATGGGCTTGCGAAAGTACAAGCCCGTGAGAATGGCCACCGGCACCATGACCA
>JABMMH010000410.1 GCA_013205645.1 Polaromonas sp.
TAGCCCTTGCAAAAGGTTTTCGCGGTCGCCGCGGTAATGTCTTCCGTATCGCCAAAGAAGCGGTAATGAAGGCTGGGCAATATGCCTACCGTGACCGTCGTACCAAAAAACGCGTGTTCCGCCGTCTGTGGATCACCCGTATCAATGCTGCAAGCCGTTCATTTGGCATGACCTACAGCCAGTTCGCTAACGGCCTGAAAAAGACCGGCATCGAAATTGACCGTAAGGTTCTGTCCGACATGGCCATTCACGACAGCGCTGCTTTCGGCGCCATCGTGGCTCAAGTCAAGGCCAAACTGGCTGCCTGATCTTGAAGCTGTCCTGCTGTTGAATCAATAGCAGTCACGACAAGAAAGACATGGGCTGGGGCTTGCAAAAGCTCTGGCCCTTTCTCATTGAGGGAGCAATTTCTCGTTACACCCTTTCTGTATCAACCGTCACACTGAAACACGATGAATCCAACCGACCCCCTTGACGACTTGGTACTGGTCGCCAAAAGTAGCTTTGCTGCTGCTGCAACGCCTGCCGATCTTGAAAACGCCAAAGCGCAGTTTCTCGGCAAGTCGGGTCGTGTGACCGAGTTGATGAAGGGTTTGGCCGCTCTCAGTGTTGACGAGAAAAAGACGCGTGGTGCCGCCATCAACCTCACCAAGCAGGCGATTGAGGCCGCGCTGAACGAGCGCCGTCAGGCCCTCGCTGATGCGGAACTGCAGATCCAGCTCAAGGCCGAAGCGCTCGACGTGACGCTGCCGGGTCGCCAACACAGTGCCGGTGGTTTGCATCCGGTGTCCCTCACGCTGGAGCGCATTGAAGCGATTTTTGGCTCCATGGGTTTTGACGTGGCGCAAGGCCCTGAAATTGAAACCGACTGGTTCAACTTCACCGCGCTGAACACGCCTGAAGATCATCCCGCGCGTTCCATGCACGACACTTTTTATGTCGAAGGTGGCACTGAAACCGCTCCGAATTTGCTGCGCACACACACCAGCCCGATGCAGATCCGCTACGCGGTGCAGCATGTCAAAAAACACCGCGCGCTGATTGATGCTGGCGGCCTGATGCCGGAGATCCGCGTCATTGCGCCGGGCCGCACGTACCGCGTGGACAGCGACGCGACACACTCACCGATGTTCCATCAGTGCGAAGGTTTGTGGATTGGCGAGAACGTGAGCTTCAAAGATTTGAAGGTCGTGTTCACTGATTTTTGCCGGACCTTTTTTGAATCGAACGATCTGGTGCTGCGTTTTCGGCCCAGCTTTTTCCCTTTCACCGAACCCAGCGCTGAAGTCGATATTCAGTTTCAAACTGGCCCATTGGCCGGTCGCTGGTTAGAGGTTGCAGGTTCTGGTCAGGTGCATCCGAACGTGGTTCGCAACATGGGCTTGGACCCCGAAAAATACATCGGCTTTGCCTTTGGCATGGGCCCTGACCGCTTGACCATGCTGCGTTATGGCGTGAACGATTTGCGTTTGTTCTTTGACGGCGACATCCGCTTTTTGTCGCAGTTCCAATAACAACAAAACCACCAGAACACAGCAAGGCAACACCATGCAATTTCCAGAATCCTGGTTGCGCGAATTCTGCAACCCGCCCTTGACGACTCAGCAATTGGCTGACACCTTGACCATGGCCGGCCTTGAAGTTGAAGAACTCAAGCCAGTGGCACCGCCATTCCACGGTATCGTGGTCGGCGAAATCAAAGAGGCAGTGCAGCACCCAAACGCCGACAAGCTGCGTGTTTGTCAGGTGGACGTCGGGCAGGGCGCTTTACTCAACATCGTTTGCGGCGCACCCAATGCGCGCGTCGGCATCAAGGTGCCTTGCGCCTTGGTCGGCGCTGAGCTGCCGCCCGGTGAAGACTGCAAGCCATTTGCCATCAAGATCGGCCAGCTGCGCGGTGTGGACAGCTACGGCATGTTGTGCTCTGCACGTGAGCTCAAGATCAGCGAAGAACACGGCGGATTATTGGAGCTCGCGGCAGACGCGCCATTGGGCATGGACATTCGTACCCATCTGTCGCTTGACGACACACTGTTCACGCTAAAGTTAACGCCGAACTTGGCGCATTGCCTGAGCGTCTATGGCGTTGCGCGCGAGCTCGCTGCACTCACGGGTGCGCCTTTGAAATCGCCGGTTTTCAAGTCACTTGCAGTGACTGACGCATCGCGCTTGGCGGTGAAAATCAGCGCGCCCGATTTGTGCGGCCGCTTTTCTGGACGCGTGGTTCGCAACGTCAATACCCGCGCCGTCACACCGCAGTGGATGGTTGACCGCTTGGCCCGCTGTGGCCAGCGCAGCGTCACCGCTTTGGTCGACATTTCCAACTACGTGATGTTTGAGCTGGGTCGGCCTTCGCATATTTTTGATCTTGACAAAATCCATGGCGGCTTGGATGTGCGCTGGGGCCGCGCTGACGAAACGCTCAAGCTGCTCAACGGCAACACAGTTACCGTCGACGGTAAAGTAGGCGTGATTGCAGACGACGTGCAGGTCGAGTCCTTGGCCGGCATCATGGGCGGTGATGCCACGGCGGTGTCTGATGACACGCAACACATTTACGTTGAAGCGGCTTTTTGGTGGCCCAAAGCGATTGCCGGCCGCTCACGTCGCTACAACTTTTCAACCGATGCCGGTCATCGTTTTGAGCGCGGGGTTGACCCCGGCTTGACGGTCGAGCACATCGAACGCATCACGCAATTGATTCTGGATATTTGCGGCACCAGCGACACCTTGTGTGGGCCGATCGATGACATCAAGGCCAGCTTGCCAGCAGCCGTGCCCGTCACGTTGCGCGTGGCGCGTGCCGTCAAGGTGATCGGCATGCCGCTGACCCAAGCGCAATGCGCTGACGCGCTGACTCGTTTGGGTCTGCCGGTTATTGAGGGCGATGGCACTTTGACCGTGACGCCGCCAAGCTACCGTTTTGACTTGCAGATTGAAGAAGACCTGATCGAAGAAGTGGTCCGCATGGTGGGCTACAAACAGCTGCCGAGCACGCCGCCACTGGCGCCGATTTCAGCGCGTATCAACCCGGAAGCCCAACGCAGCCCCTTTTCCATGCGCCGTTCAATCGCCGCGCTGGGTTACCAAGAAACCATCAACTTCAGCTTTGTGGAAGAGCGTTGGGAGCGCGAGTTGGCGGGTAATCCGAACCCGATCAAGTTGCTGAATCCGATTGCCAGCCAGATGAGCGTGATGCGTTCTTCTCTCTTGGGCTCGCTTTTGCAGGTCCTTAAATTCAACCTGGACCGCAAGGCCAGCCA
>JABMMH010000411.1 GCA_013205645.1 Polaromonas sp.
CATGCAGCGCTTTGCCTTGAACCCGCTGGATGACGCTGACTTCTGGCAGCCTGCGCCGCTGCTGGCAAGGCTCGTCGCTGAAGGCAAGACCTTCAACTGAACCCCATCCACCGAATCCGGAGAATTCCATGACCTCAGCTGTGATTGTTTCCACTGCCCGCACCCCTCTGGCCAAAAGCTGGAAGGGCTCTTTTAACATGACGCACGGCGCCACCTTAGGCGGCCATGCCGTTGAGCATGCCTTGCAGCGAGCCGGTATTGAGCCGGCTGAAGTCGAGGACGTGATCATCGGTTGCGCCACGCCCGAAGGCGCCACCGGTGCCAACATCGCGCGGCAGATCGCGCTGCGCGCTGCTTGCCCGGTCAGCGTGTCGGGCATGACGGTGAACCGCTTTTGCTCGTCTGGTCTGCAGTCGATTGCGCTGGCCGCGCAACGCGTGATTGCGGGCGAGGCGGATATTTTTGTCGCTGGTGGGGTCGAGAGCATTTCATGTGTTCAACAAGAAATGAACAAGCACATGCTGCACGACAGTTGGCTCAGTAAAAACAAACCCGAGATTTACTGGAACATGCTTCAAACCGCCGAGATGGTGGCCAAGCGCTATGGCATTTCGCGTGAGCGCATGGACGAGTACGGCGCCCGCAGCCAGCAAAGAGCCGCTGCCGCGCAAACCGCCGGACTGTTTGAGGCAGAGATTGCGCCGATCACGGTGGTCGCTGGCGTGTTCGATCCGGTGATGGGTTTGATGACTAAAAAAGTCACTGTCAGCCGTGACGAAGGCATCCGCGAAGGCACAACACAAGAAGGCATCAGCGGCATCAAGCCGGCCATACCAGGCGGTGTCGTCAGTGCGGGCAATGCCAGCCAGTTTTCAGACGGTGCGGGGGCTGTCGTGGTGATGCAAGAAGCCGTCGCCGAGCGCAAAGGGCTCAAGCCGCTGGGCCGTTTTCTCGGCTTTGCGGTAGCGGGTTGTGAGCCTGATGAAATGGGCATCGGCCCAGTTTTTGCCATCCCCAAGGTGCTGGCCAAGCTGGGTCTTAAAGTCAGCGACATTGACTTGTGGGAGCTCAACGAAGCCTTTGCTGTGCAGGTTCTTTACTGCGCTGACAAACTGGGCATTCCGATAGATCGCCTGAACGTCAACGGCGGCGCGATTGCCGTCGGTCATC
The DNA here is from genome assembly GCA_013205645.1 of Polaromonas sp. Classification (GTDB taxonomy): domain Bacteria; phylum Pseudomonadota; class Gammaproteobacteria; order Burkholderiales; family Burkholderiaceae_C; genus Polaromonas. Next base: position 1,171 of record JABMMH010000411.1, read on the forward strand.
CCTACGGCGTGACCGGCCAACGCTTGACTGGCCATGCGCTGATCGAGGGCAAGCGGCGGGGTGCCAAGCTGGTTTGTGTCACCATGTGCATTGGCGGCGGCATGGGTGCTGCTGGTATTTTTGAGGTACTTTGAATGACAACTCTCCACAAGCTGAAACGGATGCAGCAACTCATCTGGGTGTTTATTTATGGCGGCTTGCTGACGCTGGTGCTGGGTCTTTCGGTAGAGCGAAACGATGAGTCGCTGGGCTTTGTCATCGCCTTGGGCGGCGGTGGTTTGGCGCTGTTGGGGGCCGTGCTGATTTATGTTCGCTCACGTCTGAAGGCTGATTGACCGCTATGAAATTCGGCGTTGAAATTCCATTTGTCACCCACCTTGGGTTTGAACTCCTCCACTTTGAAGGCGGCGAGTCAACACTTCAATTTTCCCCGCGACCGGAGCACCAAAACTCATTCGGAGTTGCACACGGCGGCGCCATCATGACGCTGATGGATGTCACCATGGCCAGCGCCGCTCGCAGCGTAGCGCCCGAGATGGGCGTCGTCACGATCGAGATGAAAACCAGTTTCATGCGACCCACACCCGGCGACGGCAGCACCTTGACCGGCCGCGGCGTGCTGATGCAGCGCACCGCCTCGATGGCCTTTGTCGAGGCCAAGCTTTACGACAGTCAGGGCAACGTCTGCGCCCATTCGACGGGTACTTTTAAATACGTCAAGCGCCCCGACACCAATACCGTACGCGCTGGTTTGCCAGCGAATCAACCCTCCACCGACTGACTGTTAACCGGACACAGACCTTGCCAACCAACCCGCAAATCCTTCTCGACAACCGCCCCACAGCTGAAGCAACACTCAGCAATTTCAAACTGGTGACGAACGACACGCCAGCCTTGCAAGACGGC
>JABMMH010000412.1 GCA_013205645.1 Polaromonas sp.
AAACCGAACTTGCTGATGGTGCCGAACTGCACGCGGGCGCGGTCTTGGCGCAGCGCGTCGCGCAGGCGGTTCTCGACGTCGCGGCGATTGCGGCTTTCTTCCATGTCAATGAAGTCGATGACGATCAGGCCACCCAAGTCGCGCAAGCGCATTTGGCGGGCCACTTCGTCAGCGGCTTCTAAATTGGTGCGGGTGGCGGTTTCTTCAATGTCGCCGCCTTTGATCGCGCGGGCCGAGTTGACGTCGACCGACACCAGTGCTTCTGTGTGGTCAATCACGATAGCGCCGCCGGAAGGCAGTTGCACAGTGCGTGCGTAAGCCGATTCGATCTGGTGTTCGATCTGGAAACGCGAGAACAGCGGTGCGTCATCGCGGTAGCGTTTGACGCGGTGCTCATGCTCAGGCATGACGTGCGCCATGAACTGGCGGGCTTGTTCGTAGACGTCGTCGGTGTCGAACAGAATGTCGCCGATGTCGCTGTTGAAGTAGTCGCGAATGGCGCGAATCACCAGGCTCGATTCCTGATAAATCAGGAAAGCGCCTTTGCCGCCTTTGCCGGCGCCTTCAATCGCGGTCCAGAGCTTGATCAGGTAGTTCAGGTCCCATTGCAGCTCAGGCGCGCTACGGCCAATGCCGGCGGTGCGCGCAATGATGCTGGAGCCGGCGGGGTATTCCAGCTGGTCCATGGCTTCTTTGAGCTCGGCCCGGTCGTCGCCTTCGATGCGGCGGCTGACACCGCCACCGCGTGGGTTGTTGGGCATCAGCACGACGTAACGACCCGCCAAGCTGACGAAAGTCGTGAGGGCTGCGCCCTTGTTGCCGCGTTCTTCTTTTTCGACCTGAACCATCAGTTCCTGACCTTCACGGATCACATCATTGATGCGGGCCTGATTGACGGGAACGCCGGCGGCGAAGTAATTGCGCGAGATTTCTTTGAATGGCAGAAAGCCGTGACGGTCTTCACCGTAGTCAACAAAGCAGGCTTCTAGCGAAGGCTCGACGCGCGTGACGACAGCCTTGTAGATGTTGCCCTTGCGCTGTTCGCGCCCTTCAACTTCAATTTCGTAGTCGAGGAGTTTTTGTCCATCAACAATGGCCAACCGGCGTTCTTCGGCTTGGGTGGCGTTAATCAGCATCCGTTTCATCGGAATTCCTTATCGTTCTTGCCTCGAGAATTTTCTCGAGCATTCAACTGCCCAAATTGGGCTAACGATGCCTGAAGCTGACGTGATGCGAACGTGGGGAATTGCCGGAGAGCTTTTGACGTGCTCGGCAGGACTGCTCAAAAAGAGCGGTCAAGCGAAAAGTCTGGGCGTGGGCGCGTGGATGGGATGAGCTGGGGCCAAGCGGGTATTTGCTACAAATAAATTAGCAGAGCGTGTCCGTGAGACAAAGATGGCAGGTGTGTTTATGCCCATGAGCGGGGCCAAAAGGCGCCGCAGGCATAAAAAAACCAGTCCAAGCAGTGTTGTCATCAGGAGGCTACCCGTAAAAAGGCTTGATCTCATCAAGATCCGTGCACAGCCCGCGGGGCTATGCACTTGGTATTCCGTTGTTGTATTCGCAAAACGTCGACTTTCGCACTGTGTTGGCCCTTCGCGGGGTGCCTCGCACCCTGGCATTTCAGGCAAAACAGTCATCGGCATCGACCTTCTAGCGCGGCACTGCGGCAAGCGTGGACTTGTGGTGGACTAAACTGCCAGACAAATCAACTACTTACAGCGCATCGCTAGTGAAACACATTATAGGGTCAGGAAATCCTCCGGCCAAACGATCCAAAAACGCCCCCCGCGGCGCCGGCAAACCCCTGGGTTCGCCCGCCAAAGCGAGGTCTGGTGGCTCCCGCCCGTCGCCTGCACAACTGCAGTCTGCGGCCGCGCCTAGGCGCGTTTTCTTGCCTCAACCGGTGGCGGCCGAACCGTCTCAGCCGGTCGAACCCGTTGAGCCGGCGGCCTTGCCGCAAGCCACGCTGGTCACCGTGACGGAAGATTACGCGGGTCAGCGGCTCGACAATTTTTTGATTCGCCAGCTCAAGGGCGTGCCCAAAACCCATGTCTACCGGATCATCCGCAGCGGCGAAGTGCGCATCAACAAAGGCCGGGTGCAGGCCGACACGCGCGTGGTTGCTGGCGATGTGGTGCGACTGCCGCCGGTGCGCACATCCGAGCGCGCTGACCAAAAGGCGCTGGCGATGGCGACCGAAATCGCCCGCCACGGCGCCACTTCTACTGTGGGCGGGCTGGCACCGTCGCGTGAATTTCCGATTTTGTTTGAAGATGACCACGTTCTGGCCATCGACAAACCGGCTGGCGTGGCAGTGCATGGCGGCAGCGGCGTGGCCTTTGGCGTGATTGAGCAAATGCGCATGGCCCGGCCGGGACACGATTTTCTGGAGCTGGTGCACCGGCTGGACCGGGAAACCAGCGGCGTGCTGTTGATCGCCAAAAAACGCATGGCGCTGAAAATATTGCAAGAGCAGTTTCGTGAGCGCGAAACCGACAAGGTGTACTTGGCGATGGTCGCTGGCAACTGGCCGCCTAAGCTGAAGGTGCTCGACAAGCCGCTGCAAAAATACCTGCTGCCTGACGGTGAGCGGCGCGTCAGGGCGGTCGACAAAGAGCATCCAGACGCCATGCGCGCCGTCACCTTGGTCAAGGTGCGGGCAGCGCTGCCGGCGTCCAAAGACCAGCCCTTGAGCGATTTCAGTTTGCTCGAAGTGACCATCAAAACCGGGCGCACGCACCAGATTCGCGTGCATCTGGCGACCGAAGGTTATCCGATTGCCGGCGACGACAAATATGGCAATTTTGAGTTGAACAAAGGTCTGCAAAAGCTGCCGACCGGGCAAGCGCTCAAGCGCATGTTTTTGCATGCCTGGACTTTGAAGTTCACGCACCCTTCGAACGGCAAGCGCATCACGCTGCTCGCTGAACTTCCACCTGAACTTGACGCACTGGTTGCCCATGTCCCGCCCGCTGAATTTTGATTTGATCGCCTTCGACTGGGACGGCACGCTGTACGACTCGACCCAGTTCATCGTGCGCAGCATTCAAGCCGCCGTCGTCGACGTGGGCGGCGCCAAACCCAGCGACGAAGCCGCGTCTTATGTGATCGGGTTGGGCCTGATGGAGGCGCTGGCCCACGCCGCGCCTGACGTGCCGGCGTCCCTCTATCCCGAGCTCAACCAGCGCTACAAGCACCACTACATGCAGCGTCAAAACGACATCAGTTTGTTTGACGGCGTGTTGACCTTGCTGACTGAACTCAAAGAGCGTGGGCATGTCCTGGCGGTGGCCACTGGCAAATCCCGGCGCGGCTTGGACGAAGCCTTGCGAGCGGTCGAGCTCAAAGGGCGTTTTGATGGCTCGCGCACGGCGGATGAGACCGCCGGCAAGCCGCATCCGCGCATGTTGCATGAGCTGATGCGCGAGTTCGATGTGCCGCCTGAGCGGACCTTGATGATCGGCGACACCACGCATGATTTGCAGATGGCCCTGAATGCGGGTTGCGCCAGCGTCGGCGTCAGTTATGGTGCGCACGAACCGGACGCCTTCGATGTGCTCAAGCCGCGCGCAGTGCTGCATTCGGTGAGTGAACTGCAAACTTGGCTGAGCGCCCATGCCTGAGGTGTTGGCCGGTGATCCTGCCCAACCCTTGTGCAAGGCTGCGGAATTGGTTGACGGTGGGTTGGCCGTGCCTTTTGATGTGGTGTACGCCGGCCAGACTTGCCGCGCTTTTGCGGTGCGCTTTGAAGGTCAACCGCAGGCTTACCTGAATCGCTGTAGCCACGTGGCGATGGAGCTGGATTGGCAGCCGAACCAAGTGTTTGACGACAGCGGTCAATGGTTGTTGTGCGCCAGCCATGGCGCGGCGTACCACCCTGGCACGGGCGAATGCGCAGGCGGTCCTTGCCGCGGGGGACTCGTGAAAATCAATCTTTCAGAGCAGGGCGGCGTGGTCTTTTGGCAGCCCGCCTACAACCTCAAGCCGATCGCGTTTTAAACTAGATCACCATGAACGAAAACAACACCCAACCCGTCAACAACGAAACTGTCGCACGTGCTGCAGCGGCCCCTCAAGAGGCCGGCTGGGAACGTAAAACGCTGGAAAAGCTGGCCTTTGCTTCGCTCAATGAGCAAAAAGCGTCCCGTCGTTGGAAGACATTTGTGCGCTTGTCTTGGCTGATTTTCCTGATTGCGCTGGTTTGGCTGGCGCTGCATCGAGGCGCCTCGCCAACCAGCGTCAGCACGCCGCACACGGCGGTGGTGGAGATCAAGGGTGAGATTGCCGCCGGTGCCGATGCGAGTGCTGAATTCGTCAATGCAGCACTGCAAGCGGCCTTCGAGGACGAGGGCTCCAAAGCGGTGGTGTTGTTGATCAACTCACCCGGTGGCAGCCCGGTTCAGGCCGGCATGATGAACGACGAAATTTTGCGCCTGAAGGCGAAGCACAAAAAGCCGGTCTATGCAGTGGTCGAAGAAACGGCAGCCTCTGCCGCCTATTACATCGCTGTAGCCGCCGACCAGATTTATGTCGACAAGGCCAGCATTGTGGGCAGCATCGGCGTGCTGATGGACGGCTTCGGCTTCACCGGTTTGATGGACAAGCTGGGGGTTGAGCGGCGCCTGATGACGGCGGGTGAAAATAAGGGTTTTCTCGACCCCTTCAGCGCTCAGAGCGAGCGTCAGCGCGCCTATGCCCAGACGATGCTGAATCAAATTCACCAGCAGTTCATCACCGTGGTCAAGAATGGCCGTGGTGATCGATTGAAGGAAACGCCTGAGATGTTCAGCGGCCTGTTCTGGAGCGGTGAGCAGGCGGTTGCTTTGGGCTTGGCCGACCAGTTCGGCTCGCTCGAATATGTTGCCCGTGAAGTCGTCAAAACAGAAGACATCATTGATTACACGCGCCGCGAAAACGTTGCGGAGCGTCTAGCCAAGCGCTTTGGTGCGGCGATGGGCGAGGGCGCCATGAAGGCGACCTTGCGCAGCGTGCCGGTCATTCGCTAAAAAGCCCTGCAGCCCAGACAGCGTCGGTTTCAGCGACCGATACAAAACACCGTTGGCAAGACCAGCGGTGCGCCCGGTTTTTCATTGCGCTTGCTTTTCCACACGCTGACCTGCGC
>JABMMH010000413.1 GCA_013205645.1 Polaromonas sp.
CGTGACCATCAACATTGGAGCGGATGTCCCGCTGAACGATCTGAAACTGGCCGCTATTTCATGCAACGCTGATGCGATCGCACTGTCTTTCAGTTTCGCTTATCCGGCCCGCAATGTGGTGCCGATCTTGGTGCATTTGCGGCGTTTGTTGCCGGAGCAAATTCAGATTTGGGCCGGAGGTGCTGGTCTGTCGGGTGTCCGAAAGCCGCCCAATGGTGTGCGCATCATCAGTGATCTCAAAGACGCAGTTGTTGCTTTGAATGACTTGTCCATTCATCACAGCACTCAATAGGCGCAATGTACTTCTTCAATCCAGTACTCGGAAAACTTAATTTGGGCCGTGGGCGAAAAGTTTGGGCTTGGGGATGCTGTGTTGCGGCGAACTTTTGAATCACACTGCGCCGAGGTCAGACGTGTTGCATCGGCATTACGTTGGGCTAATGACGGGCGCAGTTAGCTGGCGCTGGCGCTTCTTGTACAAGGCGTAGATTTGAGGTGGACTGTTGTCATTTTTAGCTCAAGGTAATTTGACGACAATCCAGTTCTGGCTTGCCTCAGGCCAAGCTTTCTCTACGACAAGGTAAGACCATGAACATTTGCAATTTGCTGGATATTCAACTTCCCCTTATCCAGGCGCCAATGGCTGGCGTTCAGGGCAGCGCACTGGCCATCGCAGTGTCAAACGCAGGAGGTCTTGGCTCGCTGCCGTGTGCCATGCTGACAGCAGAAACTCTTCGTTCTGAACTTGATGCAATTCGAGCTGGAACAACCAAGCCGTTCAACGTTAATTTCTTTTGCCACACCGCACCTGCCATTTGCTCCACAACAGAAATGGCTTGGCGTGAGACCCTGAGGCCCTATTACAAAGAACTTGGCATTGACCCTCAGACCATCGCTGCTGGTACAGAACGTACGCCTTTCAATGGCCGCGTCGCAGACATCTTGGAAGTGTTCCGGCCATCGGTGGTCAGTTTTCACTTTGGCTTGCCCACACCAGAACTATTGAAGCGCGTGAAAGATTTTGGTGCCAAGGTTTTGTCATCGGCAACAACTGTCGAGGAGGCCGTTTGGTTAGAGATTCATGGCGCAGACGCCATCATTGCGCAGGGACTGGAAGCCGGCGGGCACCGAGGCATGTTCTTGACTGACGACCTCACGACACAAATGGGAACATTCGCGCTCTTGCCGCAAATCATTAGCCGCGTTCAAGTTCCCGTCATTGCGGCTGGCGGCATAGCCGACGCTCGTGGAATTTCTGCAGCAATGGCTTTAGGAGCGTCCGGTGTGCAAATGGGCACGGCCTATCTGTTGGCTCATGAAGCGACGACGAGTTCTGTCCATCGTCAAGCGCTCAAAAGCAGTTCAGCGACACACACTGCCCTGACGAACTTATTTAGTGGGCGACCCGCACGCGGAATCGTCAATCGAGTGATGCAAGAGTTAGGCCCCATGTCCGTCAAAGCACCCGCTTTCCCGCTGGCCAGTACGGCCATCGCTCCACTGCGTGCCAAGGCAGAGGCTGCAGCCTCAGGTGAGTTCTCGCCCTTGTGGGCTGGACAAAATACAAGCGGATGCGTGGAAGCCTCAGCTGCTGAAATAACAAGGGCGCTGTCACAAGGGTTCAAAGCCTATTGACAGCAACAGACACGTTACCGATCTCAACGCAGATGTCACCAAACTCAAACTCATTCATGTCGATTGGAATCACTTAGACAAGTCTTGCATGACCTTGAACAGGTCTGACTTGCCTTCAAAACCAATGCCGGGCAGGTCAGGCATGGTGATGTAGCTGTTCTCGACTTTGACGCCGTCAGGAAATCCGCCAAATGGCTGGAACAGGTCTGGGTAGCTTTCGTTGCCTCCCAAACCCAGACCTGCGGCAATGTTCAAGGACATCTGATGACCGCCGTGTGGGATGCAGCGACTGGCCGACCAGCCGTGCTCTTTCAACATGTCGAGCGTGCGCAAATACTCCACCAGGCCGTAGCTCAGTGCGCAGTCAAATTGCAGCCAATCCCGGTCCGGGCGCATGCCGCCGTAGCGAATCAAGTTGCGGGCGTCTTGCATGGAGAACAGGTTTTCGCCCGTCGCCATGGGGTTTTTGTAATAGCTGCGCAGGGTTGCTTGAAGCTCGTAGTCGAGTGGGTCACCAGCTTCTTCGTACCAAAACAAGTCGTATTGCGACAAGGCTTTGGCATAGGCGACTGCGGTGTCGCGGTCAAACCGGCCATTGGCATCAACGCACAGCTTTTGGCCATCTTGCAGAACGCTCAAGGTAGAGTCAATGCGGCGCAAGTCTTCATCCAATGACGCGCCGCCGATTTTCATTTTGACCACCGAGTAACCCCGGTCGATGTAGCTGCGCATCTCATCTTTCAGCTTCTCGTGGTCTTGCCCTGGGTAGTAGTAACCGCCTGCGGCATAGACAAAAACTTTACGATTCGGTTGGCCGTAGCCATAACGGTCTGCCAGCAACTGGAACAGCGGCTTGCCTTCAATCTTGGCCACCGCGTCCCAAACAGCCATGTCAATCGTGCCCATGGCGACCGAACGCTCGCCGTGACCACCGGGCTTTTCGTTGGTGAACATCGTGGCCCAAATTTTGTGCGGGTCTAGGTTGTTGCCCGTGTCGTCCAGCAATGCGTCCGGGCTCGCCTCCATCACGCGCGGAATGAAGCGCTCCCGCATCAAGGTGCCTTGGCCGTAGCGACCGTTGGAGTTGAAGCCGTAACCGACCACGGGTTTGCCGTCACGGACCGCGTCGGTGATGACGGCCACGAGACTCAGCGTCATTTTGCTGAAGTCGATGTAGGCATTGCGGATCGGTGAACTGATCGGCAGGGTGACTTCTCTGATTTCGACAATCTTCATTTTTAAACTCCAAGGGAATAACAGCGATGGCGGCCATGCTAGCCTAGCATTCCGACCAGCGCCTCAGCAGGTTGTTGTACAGGCCCGTCAGCCGAATCACTTCGGCTTGCTCCTCACCGTGTTTTTGCCGCAGTGCCATCAAGGCTTGGTCCATCTCATAAAGGTGACTTCGGCATCCGGTGTCCTTGACGACGCTTTGCATGAACAGGTAGCAAGCCAGGCGCTCACCCTGCGTCACCGGCGTGACCTGATGGATGGCGCCAGCCGGGTACAGCACGAGGCTGCCCGCCGCCAACTTGACCTTGTGCTCACCATAGGTGTCTTCGATCACCAACTCACCGCCCTCGTAGGCGGCCGGGTCCGACAGAAACAAAGTGGCAGACACATCGGTGCGCAGGCAACTGCCGTCGGGCAAGTAGCGCAGCGTGCTGTCTGTGTGCCAGCCGTAGCGGTCATGGTCAGCTGTGTAGCGGTTGAAGTTCGGCGGCACGATCTTGTTCGGCAACGCCGCCGACATTAATTTGGGGCTGCGGTTCAAGGCCCGCATCACGGTCAGTCGCAGTCCTTTAAGCACCTCACTGCCTTCGGGTATTTGCAGGTTGTGTTTGGCAAGCATCGCTTGCGGTCCCGCGCTTTGGTGCTCTGCCCAAGGCGCGTTAGCCAGTTGGCTGCGCACCTGTTGCAGTTCCGCAGGCGTCAGTACATCGTCGACAGTGACCAGCATGTGCAAGTTCCTTAAAAATCGTGGCGCAGGGTGGCGATCAACTGTCGCCCTTTGCCGGGGATGCCCTGAGCGCCGCCTTCGGCCAGCTGGGAAATGTAGCGCTTGTCAGCCGCGTTGAATAAATTCAGGCGCAATTGCGTTTGGCGGTTGAACTTGTAGGTCGCGTAGATGTCGGCCACGGTGTAGCCGGGAATCGCGACTTTCAGCCTGCCGGTCGCCTCAGGCTGCACGCCGCTGGTCTGCTTCGCGACGTATTGCAAACCGCCGCCCAAGGTGATTTTTGGTGTCACGTCGTAAGTCGTGAAAACGTTGAACGAGTGCTTGGGCGTGCCACCCAGCCCTTGCCCGACCGCAAAAGGATTGCTTGGGGCTTTTGTGACCTCAGACTCCAGGTAGGTGTAGCCTGAGTAGAGACGCCATTTGTTGGTCACGTTACCAGCCGCCAACATTTCAAAACCGTTGATGTGGTACTCCACGTTGGGGATGGTGACACCACCCGCAGCTTGCGCCGGAAAGCGACCGTCAGAAGTCTCGGTGCGAAACAGCGCTGCATTCAAATCAAGCGCTGAGCCGACCCGCCATTTCGCACCAATCTCGTAGGCCTTGATCTGTTCGGGAGGTGTTGCAAAGCCGTCACCAACGATGGCCTGTGTTTCTTTGCTACCCGCCAGCTGTACCTGATTGCGGTCAAAGCTGCCCGAGATGTTGAAGGCATTGCCGAAGGACGCATAAAGCGAGGTGGTCGGTTGCAGCTTGTGTACCAGCCCGATGCTGTAGCTGAACTGCTGGTCCTTGCGCTCGTGGTCTGTGTTGTTTTCAGCAAGGGTGCCGGTAAAACCGCGCCGCGTGGCTTTGGCATCCACTTGGTCCCAGCGGCCGCCCAGGTTCAACTCCCACTTGGGTGCAAGCGTCAAGGTGTCAAGCGCATACAACCCCAGCTCTTGGGTCTCGAACCGGTAAGTTGTCCCGTCGTAGACCGGGGTGTTGGCCCCCATGAATCGTTGCTCCGGGTTGTACAACGATCTGTTGGGTCCTGGTTTGTCTAGGCGCCGCTTATTTGTATAACTGTACTGGGCCAGTTCGACACCGGTCACCAGATCATGCCGAATACCGCCGGTGTTGAAGCTGAACAACAGGTCGGTCTGGTTGTTGATGCCCTGATCTTGCTGGTCGCGCGGTTTGGTGTCGCCGCGCGCCGTGAACACATGAGTTGTTGGATCTACGCCCTTTGGAACTTCATTAATCCGCGGCGACGACGTGATGGAGTCATTGGCCACCGAGCTGAAGCGCGTCTGGTTCTTCAGCACCACGCCTGAGTCAAAAATATGCCGTACGCTCAGACCCAGCAGATACACTACGATTTTATTGTAGTCAAC
>JABMMH010000414.1 GCA_013205645.1 Polaromonas sp.
ACTATTTTTCTCAAAGCGCGCGAAGGCCAGTACCAAGCCATCGTCACCATGTACCACGACCAAGGCCAGATCGCCATCAAGCTGCTGGGCTTTAGCAAGGGCGTGACGGTGCAGGGCGGCTTGCCGATCCCGATCACCACGCCTGCACACGGCACTGCTTATGACATTGCCGGGCTGGGCAAGGCAGATGTCAACGCCATGCTGAATGCTTTCAACATCGCCTGCCGCATGGGTGCGGCGCGGCTTCAATCTTAAATAAAAAGACGACATCGTGAAAATCAAATCAGTGCGCGCCCGTGTGTTTGAGTGGAAGGGCAAGACCGTTCCACCGCAAGGAAATTTTTGCTCTAACGCCATGGACTTGGTGTATTCAAAAACAGAGTCCATGAGCACCTTTCGTTTCCACTCGTGGACGGTGGTGGAGATTGAGACCGACGACGGCATCATTGGCTTGGGTAATGTGGCCCTTGCACCGGCCATTGCCAAGGCCATCATTGACCAATACCTGACGCCGTTGGTGCTGGGCCAAGACCCTTGGGACTATGAATACCTGTGGCAGCGCATGTACCGCGCCACCCACGCCTGGGGCCGCAAAGGTGTGACGATGGCCGCAATTTCGGCGATTGACTTGGCCATCTGGGACATCCTCGGCAAGTCGGTGAACAAGCCTGTCTTCAAATTGCTGGGCGGACGCACCAAGGAAAAAATCCCTGTCTATTACTCCAAGCTGTACCGCACTGACCTGAAGGCTATGCAGGACGAAGCGCAGAAGTACAAGGACGAAGGTTTCACCGCGTTCAAGATGCGTTTTGGCTACGGCCCGGCGCACCTGCAAAAAGGGGTGAGTGAGAATTTGAAGTCTGTCGAGGCCATTCGAGAAGTGATTGGCTACGACAACGACTTGATGCTTGAGTGCTACATGGGCTGGAATTTGGAATACGCCAAACGCATGTTGCCAAAATTAGAAAAGTTTGAGCCGCGCTGGCTGGAAGAGCCGGTGATTGCCGACGACATTGACGGCTACGCAGAGTTGAATCAGCTCACCAGCATTCCGATTTCAGGCGGCGAGCATGAGTTTTCACTCTACGGTTTCAAGCAGCTACTCGACAAAAAGGCCGTGTCCGTGGTGCAGTACGACACCAACCGCGTAGGCGGCATCACCGCAGCCCACAAAATCAATGCCTTGTGTGAAGCCTATAGCGTGCCGGTTATTCCGCACGCCGGGCAAATGCACAACTACCACTTGACCATGAGCACGCTGGCCAGCCCGATGAGCGAGTATTTCCCGATGTTTGATGTTGAGGTCGGCAATGAGTTGTTCTATTACATCTTTGACGGCGAGCCGGTGGCCGAGAACGGTTTTGTGCAACTCGACGACAACAAGCCCGGTCTGGGCCTGACGATGAAGACCGAGTTCCTGGACCAGTTCAACATCATTGAATAACATGCAGGCACGCTACAAGGGTGTATTTCCGGTGGTGCCCACCACCTTCAATGACGCCGGCGAGCTGGACTTGCCCAGCCAACTGCGCTGCGTCGATTTCATGATCGACGCCGGCTCGACCGGCCTGTGCATTTTGGCCAACTTTTCCGAGCAATTTTTGTTGTCGGATGATGAACGTGAAGTGTTGACTGCCGCCATCCTCAAGCATGTGGCCGGCCGGGTGCCAGTGATTGTCACGACCACGCATTTCGGCACCAAAGTTTGCGCCGAGCGCAGCCGCCGCGCGCAAGACATGGGTGCCGCGATGGTGATGGTGATGCCGCCATACCACGGTGCCACCTTGCGGGCGAGCGAAGAAAAGATCTACGAGTTCTATGCCGCATTGTCTGGCGCCATCGACATTCCCATCATGATTCAGGATGCGCCCATGAGCGGCACACCGCTCTCCATGTCCTTCTTGGCGCGCATGGCCAAAGAGATCAAACAGGTGTCGTACTTCAAGATCGAAACCGCCGGAGCTGCCTCCAAGCTGCGCGAGTTGATTCGCTTGGGCGGCGATGCGATTGAAGGCCCCTGGGACGGTGAAGAAGCCATCACGCTGCTGCCTGACTTGGACGCTGGCGCAACCGGCGCGATGACTGGTGGCGCTTATCCCGACGGCATCCGTCTCATCATGGACGCGTATCAAGCCGGCCGGCGCGATGACGCCATAGCCGAATACACGCGCTGGTTGCCACTCATCAATTACGAAAATAGGCAGGGTGGAATTCTCACCGCTAAGGCGCTTATGAAGGCTGGCGGCATCATCGCCTGCGAAGCGCCTCGCCACCCGTTCCCCGCTATGAACAACGACGTGCGGCAAGGATTGATTGAGACCGCCAAGCGGCTCGATCCGATGGTTTTTAGATGGGCGGGGGCGCGTAGCCGCTCGTAATTTTCTGTGACCGACGCGACCTCACCGACACATCTACAGCCTGAATCAATGACTACTTTTAAGAACTACATCAATGGCGAGTGGGTCGTTGGCAACTCGCAGAGTCCTAATCACAACCCGAGCAACTTGGCCGACGTGATCGGTCATTACACCCAAGGCGACGCAGCCCAAGTGGAGGCCGCAGTGGTTGCCGCCCAAACTGCGTTCCCAGCCTGGAGCAACAGCGGCATTCAGGCCCGCTTTGATGCGTTGGACAAAATCGGCAGCGAGATTCTGGCGCGCAAGGAGGAGTTGGGGACCCTGCTGGCGCGTGAAGAAGGCAAGACCAAGCCCGAAGGCATTGGCGAAGCGACTCGTGCGGGTCACATTTTTAAATTCTTTGCCGGTGAATGTTTGCGCCTGGCGGGTGAAACGATGCCTTCCGTGCGGCCGAATATCGGTGTTGAAATCACCCGTGAACCTCTCGGTGTGTTGGGCTTGATCACCCCGTGGAATTTCCCGATCGCCATTCCTGCTTGGAAGATTGCACCGGCTTTGGCCTTTGGCAATTGCGTGGTCTTCAAGCCAGCTGACTTGGTTCCTGGCTGTGCGTGGGCACTGGCTGAAATCATTTCCCGCTCCGGCATTCCTGCGGGGGTTTTCAATCTGGTCATGGGGCCTGGTCGCTTGATTGGTGAGGCCTTGGTGAATCACCCAAGCGTTAACGGCATCAGCTTCACAGGATCGGTCAGTGTGGGCAC
>JABMMH010000415.1 GCA_013205645.1 Polaromonas sp.
GATTTGGGCCGCAGTTACGAGGCGGTCATTCGCGTCAACAGCCAGTCGGGCAAGGGCGGTATTGCGTATCTGCTGGAGCATGAGTTTGGCCTTGAGTTGCCTCGTCGCCTGCAGATTGAATTCAGCCAAGTGGTGCAGGGTGTCATGGACACCAGCGGCAAAGAACTCACGGCGCAAGACTTGTTCGCCTTGTTTCAGGCGACCTACGGTGTGAAGACCGTGGTCGCCCCTGAGCGCTTGATGATCGAAGAAAGCACGCAGGCAGATGGCAAGGTTTTCAGCATCAAGGCCGACGTGCGTTTGGGGGCCCATGTGCACGCGATTCAGGGCAGTGGCACCGGACCTATAGACGCTTTTGTGGCGGGGCTGATGGCGGCGACCGGGCAGGTGGTTCGCGTGCTCGATTACCGCGAACACGCGATCGGATCGGGCGCGAGCGCGCAGGCCGTGGCTTACCTCGAATTGCGCATCAACGAGGAAACGCTTTTCGGTGTCGGCATGGATGGCAACATCGTCTCAGCCTCACTCAAAGCCATCGTCTCAGGGCTGCAACGAAGCCAAGCGGGACGCGGCGATTTGGCTCCTGTCAGCGCTACCATTACAAGTTGACGGATAGACGGATTGAATTAGCTCACTTGATTTCAGGAGACACGACATGACCGATAAATTGATTATTTTTGACACCACCCTGCGCGATGGCGAACAGTCCCCGGGTGCGTCCATGACCCGCGACGAAAAGCTGCGGATTGCACGCCAGTTGGAGCGGCTGAAAGTCGATGTGATCGAAGCCGGTTTTGCTGCCAGTTCTAATGGTGATTTTGACGCGGTGCAGGCCATAGCCAATGCGATCAAAGACTCAACCATCTGCTCCTTGGCGCGCGCCAACGACCGCGATATTTCACGCGCTGCCGAAGCCCTGAAAGGCGCGCGCTCAGCGCGCATCCACACCTTCATCGCCACCAGCGCGCTGCACATGGAGAAAAAACTCCGCATGACACCCGAGCAGGTGCTGGAGCAGGCCAAACTGTCCGTCCGCTTTGCCCGCAATTTGGTGGCCGATGTCGAGTTCAGCCCTGAAGACGGCTACCGCAGCGACATCGATTACCTGTGCCGCGTGATCGAAGCCGTCATCAAGGAAGGCGCAACCACCATCAACGTGCCCGACACCGTGGGTTATGCGGTGCCCGAACTCTATGGCAATTTCATCAAGACGCTGCGCGAGCGCGTGCCCAACAGCGACCAGGCGATCTGGTCGGTGCACTGCCACAACGATCTCGGCATGGCGGTGGCCAATTCGCTGGCCGGCGTGAAGATTGGCGGCGCGCGCCAAGTCGAGTGCACCATCAATGGCTTGGGCGAACGCGCCGGCAACTGCGCCCTTGAAGAAATCGTCATGGCCGTGAAAACCCGCCGTGATTACTTCAACCTCGACATGAACGTCGATGCCTTGCAGATCTTGGCGGCCAGTCGGATGGTCAGTCTGACAACCGGTTTTGTGGTTCAACCCAACAAAGCCGTGGTTGGTGCCAATGCCTTCGCCCATGCCTCTGGTATCCATCAAGATGGCATGCTCAAAGCCCGAGAGACCTACGAGATCATGCGCGCCGAAGATGTTGGCTGGACCGCCAGCAAGATGGTGCTGGGCAAGCTCAGCGGCCGCAACGCTTTCAAGC
This sequence comes from Polaromonas sp., assembly GCA_013205645.1. Classification (GTDB taxonomy): domain Bacteria; phylum Pseudomonadota; class Gammaproteobacteria; order Burkholderiales; family Burkholderiaceae_C; genus Polaromonas. The sequence goes on from JABMMH010000415.1 coordinate 1,674, forward strand.
AGCGTTTGTTAGACCTCGGCGTGCAGATGGAAAGCGAGACCGACATCAACAACGCCTTTGCAAAATTCAAAGAACTGGCCGATCGGAAAAGCGAGATTTTTGATGAAGATATCTTGGCGCTGGTGAGTGACGCCAGCGTCTTGCAGGAGCGCGAGCAATACGGCTTCGTCGCCTTGTCCCAGCACAGTGAAACCGGTGAGCGGCCACAAGCCAGCGTCACTTTCACCGTCAATGGCCAAGAGGTCAAAGGCAACTCAGACGGCAATGGCCCGGTCGACGCCTCACTCAAAGCCATCGAAACCCATGTCAAAAGCGGTGCCGAGATGGTCTTGTATTCGGTCAACGCGATCAGCGGATCGACCGAGAGTCAGGGCGAAGTCACCGTCCGTCTGCAAAGCAGCGGCCGCATCGTCAACGGCGTCGGCTCTGATCCGGACATTGTCGTGGCGTCCGCCAAAGCTTATCTGAGCGCCTTAAGCAAGTTGCACAGCAAAGCCGACAGGGTGCCCGCGCAAGGTTGACGTTCGCGTAAGTTACAGTTTTGGGCTGTAAAAAGTGTGAAAAATGGCTTACATTGAGCCGATTGACCTCGTGCAGTGAAAACTCGCTTGTCGATTTGGTGTCAGGTCCATTTTTTACATGAATAAACGCGCGCAAGTTTTTGATATTGCATGATTTTTTGTATTTGGATACACTCGTGCACTGCCCGCAAATTGTAATTTTGCATTCCCATACCCAAGAAGACCACACGCCCATGCCTAAAACAACTCTTCAGCGCATTGTCCAATTGCTTGGTTTTTGTGTTTTAGGGCTGTCCTTCAGCTTACCGGCGGCTCACGCAGCGCCAGATGGCGAGCGCAAAGTCTCTAAAAAAACGCGTGTGGCCAAGGTCGTCAAAGCCAGCTCGACGCGTCAACAAGCCAAAGCTCGAAGCTCAAAGACCGCGGTCGTGCGCAACGTCACGCCGGCCAGATTGTCTTTCGGGCAAATGGCTGGTTTGCACAACGCAGCCGATCCCTTGTCACTCAAATCCAGCGTGGCGCTTGTCATCGACCAAGACACCCAAGAGGTTTTGTTCAGCAAAAATGACCACGCCGTCCTGCCCATTGCATCCCTGACCAAGATCATGACGGGCGTCATCATCAGCAGCGCTAATTTGCCGATGGATGAAGTTGTGACCGTCACGCAAGACGATGTGGACACTGAAAAAAACAGCAGTTCCCGTCTGCGTGTCGGAACCTCACTGACACGTGGTGAGTTGCTGCATCTGGCCTTGATGTCGAGTGAAAATCGGGCAGCCCATGCGCTTGGCAGAACTTACCCCGGCGGACTTCAAACTTTTGTTGGCTTGATGAACGCCAAGGCCAAGATGCTCGGCATGAAGGACACCCGTTATGTTGAACCAACCGGTTTGTCCAGCCTGAATCAGTCGAGTGCCCAAGATCTGGCCACCCTCGTCAACGCGGCCTATGCTGATCCGGTGTTGCGTGAACTCACGACATCTTCAGGCTATCAAGTCGCGGTGGGTCGGCAAACTTTGCAATACAACAACACCAATCGTTTGGTGAAAAGCCCGAACTGGGACATTGGCTTGCAGAAGACCGGCTACATCTCAGAGGCCGGCCAATGTCTTGTCATGCAGACGAAAATCGCTGGCCGCAAACTGATCATGGTGTTTCTTGATTCGGCAGGCAAGTACAGCCGTTTAGCCGATGCTGAGCGCGTTCGGCGCTGGGTTGAGTCTGGCCCGGTCGCCATTCCGAAGCTGAAAATTGCTGAGGCGATCAGCCGGATTGACGGCTGATTCAGTGACCAGTTCAAAGGTCTTTGGGCTCTTTGCTGCATCCCAAGGCGACTGAAATTTCATGCGCCGTGGCTTGGAGTTTTGGCAGCCAACTTTCATCCAGTCGATCGGCTGGCGCTGAAATAGAGAGTCCGGCGATCAGCTTGTTCTGATCGTCGTAGATGCCCGCTGCCATGCAGCGCACACCCAGCTCCAATTCTTCATTGTCCCTGGCGATTCCATATTGGCGCGCCTTGGACAATTCGCGCTCAAGGTTAACCAGTTGCGTGATGCTGTTGCGGGTGTGGCCGGGCAAACCTGTTCGCGTGGCGTAACTGCGCAGACGTTGCGGATCATCAAACGCCAAAAACAGCTTGCCAACCGACGTCAGATGCAAGGGCGCGTGGCCGCCGATAGCGCGCACAACCTGCATGCCAGAGCGCTCGCTGTAAGCCCGTTCAACGTACACAATTTCATCGCCTTGGCGCATGCTCAGGTTGACGGGTTGCTGTGTTAGCTTGTGAAGATCTCGCATGGGTATGAGCGCTGCATCACGCACGCTGAGTCGGGCTTTGACCAAGTTGCCCAACTCAAGCAAGCGCATACCGAGTCGGTAACTTCCTGCGGCCGGCCGCTCAACGAAGCGGCCAGTGGCCAGGTCGTTCAGAATTCGATGCGCAGTGGAGGGGTGCAGGCCGGACTTTTCGCTGATTTCTTTGAGGGAAACTGCCTCCTCCCGCGCAGCGAGAATCTCCAGCAAAGTGAACATCCGTCCAATCACTTGAACCGTGGGGGTGGTTTGCGCGCTTGTGTCGGTGTGTTTCATGTGGCAGCCTTTTGCTGCATTTTACTTTGTGAAATTTGAATTCACGGCCATCATTCTGTTGACCTCGCCCACTGGCCCTTGATGCGTACTTCATGTGGCTTGAAGCGCGCCTTGTAATTCATCTTGGGACTCTGCTCTATCCAGTAGCCGAGGTACACATACGGCAAGTTCAGCAGGCGCGCTTGTTCAATCTGCCAGAGCACGCCATAGTTGCCGTAAGCCGCTTTAGCGTCCGGTTCATAGAAGGTATAAACCGCCGAGATGCCGTCGTCGAGCAGGTCCAGAATTGAGACCATTTTGAGTGGGCCGACTTCACCGTCTGGTGCTGGCTCTCTGAATTCCACCAAACGCGAATGAACCCGGCTTTGCAGCAAAAACTGGGTGTACTGGTCGACGCTGTCTTGGTCCATGCCGCCACCGGCATGCCGGCTATTTTGATAACGCAGGTACAGGGCGTAATGCTCAGATGTGAAGTTCAAATTGAGGATCTTGGCCTGCAGATCTTGATGGCGTTCCCAGGCCCGTCGCAGGCTGCGGTCGGGTTTGAATTCATGGGTGAGCACCCGCAACGGCACACAGGCTTGGCAGCCCTCGCAATACGGTCGGTACGTGAACAAGCCACTACGGCGAAACCCGTTGGCGACCAACTGCGAGTAAGCCTCGCTATGAATCAGGTGGCTTGGCGTGGCCACTTGGGAGCGGGCTTGGCGCTCCGGCAAGTAGCTGCAAGGGTAGGGCGCCGTGGCATAAAACTGCAGAGTTTGCGGCGGCAGGTCTTGGAGATTGGTCACGTACAGCAGTGGGTTAGGGGCGTGGGTTAGGTGCGAACTGACAAAACTTCATCCCAATAATGCCTCTTGAAAACCCACGCGGGTGTTGCTTTATCGGTTTGTTGGCAGACATGCTCGGCGAACGATTCACGGGTGATTTCACGGGCGCCAAATGAGGACAGATGCTGCGTATTTTGCTGGCAATCGATCATGTGGATGTCCTTGGTTTTGCAAAAAGCCACCAAGGCCGACAGTGCGATTTTGGAGGCATCGGTTTGACGAGAGAACATGGATTCACCAAACACCATACCGCCCAGATTGACGCCATAGAGTCCACCGACCAATTCCCCGTTGACCCAAGTTTCAACACTGTGGGCATGGCCGGCTTTGTGTAAATCGCGGTAGGCGGCGATCATGTCCGGTACGATCCAAGTGCCAGCTTGGCCGTCACGCGGGGCGCTGGCACAGGCGGCAATCACTTGATCGAAGGCGGTGTCAAATGTTACAGCGCAAGTGGGGGTGTCTAGAAAACGCTGCAGCGTTTTCTTCAGCGATCGGTGCAGTTTGAAGTCACGGGTGCGAAGCACCATGCGCGGGTCTGGGCTCCACCACAAAATCGGCTGACCCAAGCTGAACCATGGAAAGATGCCCGCGCTGTAGGCCCGTACCAAGCTGTTGACGTCCAGCGCGCCACCGGCGGCAAGCAAGCCGGGTGCTGCTTCTCCTGCGCCCCAGGCGCTGTATAGCGCGGGAAACTCTTCACCCGCCATCAGCCACGGAACAGGTCTTGGTGATCGGTTCATGAGGGTGTTTTAACAGACTTGTAACGGCATCGATGCGGGCGAGACAATTCGTTACCTTGTACTAAAGAGCAGCTTTGAGCCACACCGCTAGAATTAAATTGAATACTGAGTTCTTAATGATTTTTAGGTGACCGCTAACAGTGAGAGCTCTTTGATCGAGCCCAAGCCGTTAACCAACACTAGGACTCAGTGCTTCATCAGCTATCAATGAGGAAAATTATGCCTTCTATTAAAAACAAGTTGTCTCCATCCCAAGCCAAGGGCGCCACTTCGCCGCTCAGCCGCAAGCTGCTGGTTATGCTGTCCGCTTTGCTGCTTTGCGGCGCAGCGCTGGCGCAGCGATCTGACCGGGACGGCGGTGGTCGGCACGGCAACGACGGCGACAACCGGGATAGCCGCGGCAAAGGCGGTCAGCATTCACAGAGTTCTGATCGGCATGGCCCCGAGATGCACGGCACGGATAGACGCGGCTCCGATCGCCAGGGTCAAGGTCGACGCGACGATGACCGGCAAGGCCCGTCACGCGCTGAGGTGCGTGCCGGTGCTTATTTTCAAGACCGTCAGCGCTCTGCCGTGCACGACTATTACGGCACGCAGTACCGGGCTGGGCGTTGCCCACCCGGCTTGTCGAAAAAACACAATGGCTGCATGCCTCCGGGTCAGGTTCGCTATTACAGCGTCGGCCAGCGCTTAGCGCCAGCCGTGATTTACCACACGGTTCCCAGCGCCATGGTGGTCACACTCGGTGTGCCGCCAGCGGGTCACCGCTATGTCCGCGTCGCCTCCGACATCTTGCTGATCGCCGTCGGAACTGGCATGGTGGTCGATGCCATTCAAGACCTAGGCGGCATGTAATCCTCTGCGACGGCAAGCTTGGAATGATCAATTCCGAATTCTGGCAAGATGCCGCATCGCGGGCGACATCCTTCCCCACTATCCGAACATCCTTTTGAATTGGACATTTCCATGCTGCTCGAAGTCGAAGAATCCCAACTCTTGCTGGTGGACTACCAAGTCCGCCTGATGCCTGCCATTTTTGAGCATGAACTGGTGCTGGCCAACGCCCTGCGGTTGGCGCGGCTGGCAGAGGCGCTTCAAGTGCCGGTTTGGGGCACGGCCCAAAGCCCTGACGAGCTGGGTCCCAATGTGCCGGAGTTGCAGGCTGCCATTGAGAAAGCCGGCGGCCGGGTGATGAATAAACAGTCTTTCAGCGCGGTGGCCGATGGACTGACTGAATGGCTACGCCCACCAGCCCGCAAAGCAACGCAGGGCGGCAATGCGCGCAGCCTGCCCAAACATTTGCAAAAGCCGGCGGCACCGGCCGAAGAAGAAGGTCGCGGCATCATCGTGATCGCCGGTTGCGAAGCGCATGTTTGCCTGTTGCAAACCGCGCTTGATTTGCTGGAAGAAGAGTTTGATGTCTGGGTTGTCACCGATGCCTGCAGCTCACGCAGCGAGCGCAATCGGGACGCCGCTTTTGACCGCTTGGCCGGCAATGGGGCTGAATTGGTCACCACCGAGATGGTGGCCTTTGAATGGCTGCGCACAGCAGACCATGAGATGTTCAAGCGGGTGCAGTCGCTGATCAAGTGAGCGCGCGGGTCGCGCGAGTTCTAATTCTTGAAGTCAGGCCGCTGAAAGTTCTATTATCAATAATTATGAATTCAGTTTAAACAGAGACCCGAGATGAGCCCAGCGCCGACCCCCGACAGCTATGCCGACTTTTACCGTCAGTCCATCGATCAGCCAGATGCATTTTGGGCTGAACAGGCCAAGTTGATTGACTGGTTTAAGCCCTTTGAGCGGGTCTGCAACGACGACAACCCGCCATTTGCGCGCTGGTTCGAAGGCGGCCAAACCAATTTGTGTCACAACGCGGTTGATCGGCATGTCACAGAGCGTGCAGATCAGGCCGCCTTGATTGCGATCTCGACGGAAACCGGCACTGAAAAAACCTACACCTTCAGCGACTTGCACCGCGAAGTCCAAAGCATGGCCGCCAGCTTGAAATCGCTGGGTGTGCAAAAAGGCGATCGCGTGTTGATCTACATGCCGATGGTGGCCGACGCCGCTTTTGCCATGCTCGCCTGCGCACGCATCGGCGCCATCCATTGCGTGGTGTTTGGCGGTTTTGCCAGTGGTTCGCTGGCCTCGCGGATTGACGACGCCACACCCAAAGTCATTGTCAGCGCTGACGGTGGATCGCGCGGCGGCAAGCCCGTCCCTTACAAGCCTTTGCTCGACGAAGCGATTCGTCTGGCCAAGCACAAACCTGACGCGGTGCTGCTGTCTGACCGGCAACTCGCACCCATGGATTTGGTCGCTGGGCGCGACCATTTATGGTCTGAACTACGGCAGCAACACATCGACGCGCAAGTGCCTTGCGAGCCGATGAAGTCAACCGACATCAGCTACACCATCTACACCAGCGGCACCACCGGCAAGCCCAAAGGCGTGCAGCGCGACACCGCTGGCTACACCGTCGCTTTGGCGGCCAGCATGAAGTATATTTTTGACGGCCGTGCTGGCGAAACCTTCTTCGCCACCAGCGACATCGGCTGGGTCGTTGGCCACAGCTACATCGTTTACGGGCCGTTGATTGCTGGCATGGCGACCATCATGTACGAGGGTTTGCCCACGCAAGGCTTGGATGGTCAGCCGGACGGCGGTATTTGGTGGCGCTTGGTCGAGAAGTACAAGGTGACCGGCATGTTCAGCGCGCCGACGGCTGTGCGCGTGCTTAAAAAGCAAGACCCAGCGCTGCTCAAAAAATACGATCTGTCGAGTCTGCGCGCTTTGTATTTGGCGGGTGAACCGTTGGACGCACCGACCGCGCGCTGGATCAGCGAAGGCCTGAACGTGCCGATCATCGACAACTACTGGCAAACTGAAACCGGCTGGCCGCTGCTCACCGTCGCCAATGGCGTGGCGCCTATGGCCAGCAAGTTCGGCAGTCCGGGTGTGCCCATGTACGGCTACAACGTCAAGCTGCTGCACGAAAACACCGGCGAAGAACTCACCCAGCCAAATGAAAAAGGCGTGGTGGTGCTGGACGGCCCGACGCCGCCTGGCTTCATGCAAACCATCTGGCAAGACGACGTGCGTTTTGTCAGCACGTATTGGAAGAGCATCCCGGGCAAGTTGGTTTACAACACCTTCGACTGGGGCATTCGCGACGAAGACGGCTACTACTTCATCCTCGGTCGAACGGACGACGTGATCAACGTCGCCGGTCACCGTTTGGGCACACGCGAGATCGAAGAAAGCATTTCTGGCCATTCCGCGGTGGCGGAGGTGGCCGTGGTCGGTGTCGCTGACAACCTGAAGGGCCAAGTCGCCATGGCCTTTGTCGTGCTGAGAGATGCCCGTGCGGTGAATGATCCAGCCGTCGCTCTCCAGCTTGAGCGCGAGATCATGAAGCAAGTTGATGGCGACCTGGGCGCTGTCGCCCGCCCGGCGCGCGTGCGCTTTGTCACGGCCTTGCCGAAGACCCGCAGCGGCAAAATGTTGCGCCGTGTGATTCAGGCCGTGTGCGAAGGCCGCGATGCGGGCGATGTGACTAGCATGGACGACCCAGGCGCTTTGCAGCAGATCAAGGATCTCATGGCGAGCTGATCTGCTGGAATCTCCCAACTTCTTAATTCGCTTTTGGCTTATATTTGGCTTCGGCCATGAGACTTCTTAATCGATCACAGGGGAGGGGAGACATGCAGTTTTTCAAATATAGGGCGTTGCCGTTGGTTTTGGCGCTGGCGCTTTGGCCTGCTGCCCAGGTCCAGGCTCAGCCTGCGTTTGTCGTTGCGCCTCAAGCCGTCGCCGCCGATGCCACTGCAAAGGGCGTCAACGGTGTCAAGATGATCGCGCAGAGCATCTCCACGGTCGCTTGGTATGTCGAAGGCCTGTCGGCCATGGGTTCCAGCGCCAATCAAAACTTCATCTCCAACGCCGGCTTCGTCATCACGCCCGCAGGCGTGGTCGTCATTGACGCACTGGGCTCGCC
>JABMMH010000050.1 GCA_013205645.1 Polaromonas sp.
AATTGATGCACTGGTGGGTTCAGTGGTGGAGCTAGGACGCCTCACGCAAACACAAACACCGCACATCAACACGACCTCTGCCTTGGTCAAATTACTCGCCCAGTCGATGAGAAGATGCGCAAAAAAGAAAACTCCTTTATTTTCTCAGCGATCGCTCAATGGCCGCGACAAAATCAGACTGAGTAATGATGCCAACCAAGGCTTGATGGCTGTCGATCACCGGCAAGTGGTGGTGCCCTTGGCTGTGAAACACATCCACCAAATCTAGGACATTTCGGCTGTCGCTGATGACCCGAACTTTCTTGCTCATGATTTGCCCAACGACATCGGGCTGAGTCGTCAACGTATTGCCAATGCCCTTGAGTCCGCTGCGAACAATGCCCTTCACCAGCTGCCCGAAGTTCTTGTGAAAATCGATGCTTGCATGCTGTAAAAAATCTTCAAGCGTCACGATGCCGACAACCCGTCGGTTCCGATCAGTCACCGGCAAGGCTTTGATATGGTTGTCCCGCAATGTTTTCCAAGCCGCATTCAGCGGTGTGTTGACGTCCAAAAAACGAACATCAGTCGTCATGATCTGCGCGCACTTCATGTCTTTTAATTTGTACTCATACGCCCGCATTTCAACTTGACCAATCAGCCTGGCCAAGTCTGCTCGGTTGATGTCAATGACCTGGTTGTAGCGAGACAAAACAGCATCAATTTCTTTTGAATGACTGGCGTCAATTTCGCCTGCTTTCGGCATCGTGCGCCAAAAATTAGGGTATGGCTTGCCCGTTAAGTTGTTGTAGACAACACCCACGACGACCAACAGCACGGCGTCTGTCATCACAGGGAAAAAGGCGAACGAAAAATCGCCGATCGAATTCAACGCGGTAATCATGGCAACGGCTGCGGCAGGCGGATGCAAGCACCGCAACACAAACATGCACAAGATAGACAGCCCAACAGCCACGGGGGCCGTCACCACCGGGTAGTCAAATAAATTGACACATGCGATGCCAATCAAGGCTGAAAGAAAATTGCCGCCGATGACGGCCCAGGGTTGCGCCATCGGACTTGAAGGCAACACAAAAACCAGCAAGGCACTGGCCCCTAAAGACGCCATCGCCCAATCACTCACACCGACCAAGCCCCCAATATATCGACCAGCCAACAGCGTGAAAAGCAGACCAATGAAAGCACCGGCGGCGGCACGGTAACGCTCCTGTTGGGATACGTTGGTCTGGTCCTGACCGAAATACGGGAAGAGTTTTTTCTTCATAGCGGTGAATGGTAGAGCATGCGTTAGCGCATGAAAAAATCACCGAAATAATCCTGACCCGTACGCAGTGAGGCTAGTACACACACACGTCAGCCAAGCTATGGAAAGCCCGTAGAAGACGACTCAGGAGAAACCCTAGTTCAATGTAAAAAATCACCAAACTTGACCCCTGTCAAGAGCATTTCGCCCACTTGAGATGAGGATCGCGATCAGCTACTTTAGTGGCCTATGAACCATTCAAGAGTTCTAAGCGCAAAAAGATCATCAACAACAGGAGACAACAAGTGAAAACGAAATTTTCAAAGCTCAAAAATAAGTTGGCAACAGGGGTGGCTATCGCCATCGCATCGATGGGGCTGCTGTCTGCGTCGGCGCATGCGGCTTGGGAGCCGAGCAAACCGGTTGAGTTCGTTGTGCCCGCAGGCACGGGCGGCGGGGCTGACCAGATGGCTCGCCTGATTCAGGGGATTGTCATCAAGAACAACCTCATGAAGCAGCCGCTGATCGTTGTCAATAAATCAGGCGGCGCGGGTGCCGAAGGCTTTTTGGCGATCAAGGGCGCAAAGGGTGATCCCCACAAAATCGTGATCACCTTGTCCAACCTGTACACAACGCCAATGGCCACTGGTGTGCCGTTTAACTGGAAAGACTTGACGCCCGTCGCCATGATGGCACTGGATCAATTTGTCCTCTGGGTCAACGCTGAGACACCTTACAAAACTGCCGGCGAGTATGCAGCGGCCGTCAAAGCGGCTGGCCCGCTGAAGATGAAAATGGGCGGCACCGGCTCCAAGCAAGAAGATCAAATCATCACGGTCGCTTTTGAAAAATCCACCGGCACCAAATTCATTTACATCCCTTTCAAAGGCGGTGGTGAAGTGGCGGTCCAGCTGGTTGGCAAGCACATCGACTCGAGCGTGAACAACCCAGTCGAAGCTGTTGCGCAGTGGCGTGCAGGCAAGTTGCGTGCACTGTGTGTGTTTGACGACAAGCGCATGACCTACAAAACCAAAATCACAGACACCCAAGCTTGGAGCGACATTCCAACTTGCAAAGAATCTGGCATCCCTATGGATTACCAGATGTTGCGCGGCATCTTCATGCCGGCGGGTGTCACTGCTGACCAAAAAGCTTTTTATGTCGATCTGATTCAGAGAATTCGGGCAACGCCTGAATGGCTTGACTTCATGGAAAAAGGTGCTTTCAACCAGACCTCCATGGCAGGTGCTGAATTTGAAAAATGGCTCACTTCTGCTGAAGTCCTTCATCAGAGCCTGATGCAAGAAGCTGGCTTCATGGCTAAGAAATAAAAAATTCTCCGCCAACGAAAACAGAAAAAAAAGTGATGTCCGGTTCGCCTGGCATCACTTTTTTTCGGCTAAGAATCGAGCAAAGTCAGTCAAAACAATAATTTAAAGGAGTATTCCTAATGTCGTTAAGTGAAACAAAAGCCCCCGAAGTAAAAGGCCCCGCCACCTACATGGTGGAAGCTGCGGTGGCCATCTGCGTGATTATTTTAGGGTGCGTTGTGATTTACGGCAGTCGTGAATTGGGTGCCGGCTGGACCAGCGAAGGCCCAGGCTCAGGCTACTTTCCTTTTTACATCGGCCTGATCATGGCCATTTCTGGCGCGGGTATTTTGTTCCAGGCCCTCTTCAGCAACAAGGGCAAAAACACCGATGTTTTTGTCGATGGCGAGCAAATCAAACGGGTGCTCTCCGTGCTTATTCCAGCCGGCATTTATGTCTTCGCTGTTGAATTTATCGGCCTTTACATTGCCTCCTTTGTGTACATCATCTTGTTCATGGTGATCCTCGGGAAGTTCTCTTGGCTCAAAAGTGTCATTGTTGCTTTTTGCGTCAATGCGCTGTTTTTCATGATGTTTGAGGTTTGGTTCAAAGTGCCCCTATACAAAGGCCAATTCGACTTGCTGAGTTTCCTCGGCTACTAAATTTATCTGACCTCTCGGAGTTTTTGAAAATGGATGAACTTAACTCGCTGTTCCAAGGGTTCGCGGTCGTATTGACCCCGATGAACTTACTCTTGATGGTTGTCGGCATTGTCTTGGGCGTGCTGATTGGCGTGCTACCCGGACTTGGGGGCGCCAATGGCGTCGCCATTTTGCTGCCGCTGACTTTTACGATGACGCCGACTTCGGCCATCATCATGCTGTCTTGCATTTACTGGGGCGCCTTGTTTGGCGGCGCCATCACATCCATCTTGTTCAACATACCGGGCGAGCCCTGGTCTGTGGCAACCACCTTCGACGGTTACCCGATGGCGCAGCAGGGACGAGCCGGAGAAGCGTTGACGGCGGCCTTCACCTCCTCCTTCATCGGTGCCTTTGTGGCGGTGGTGATGATCACCTTCATGGCCCCGTTGGTCGCTAAATTTGCGCTGCAGTTCGGGCCGCCAGAATTCTTCGCCGTCTACCTGCTGACCTTTTGCAGTTTTGTCGGTATGGGCAAGGGCTCGCCTTTCAAAATCTTGGCGTCAATGACGATTGGTTTCGCGCTAGCGTCGGTCGGCATGGACACAGTTACCGGCCAGCTGCGCCTGACCTTTGGCTGGCTGGAGCTGATGCGCGGCTTTGACTTCCTGATCGCCGTGATTGGCTTGTTCGGTATTGGCGAGATTTTGTTGTCTATGGAAGAAGGCCTGGCCTTCTCCGGCAAACACGCCAAGATCGACTCCAAGATCGTGTTGGCCACCTGGAAGAAGTTGCCTAAATACTGGATGACGTCGATCCGCAGTTCACTGGTTGGCATCTGGATGGGCATCACCCCTGGCGGCGCCACACCCGCCTCTTTCATGAGCTACGGCCTGGCCAAGAAAATGTCCAAGACCGGCAACAAATTCGGCACCGGTGAAATCGAAGGTGTGATTGCCCCGGAAACTGCAGCACACGCCGCAGGCACCAGCGCCTTGCTGCCGATGCTAGCCCTTGGCATCCCAGGCTCGCCAACCGCCGCGGTGCTGTTGGGTGGCTTGTTGATCTGGGGTCTACAACCAGGTCCACTGCTGTTTACCGAACAGAAAGACTTTGTCTGGGGCTTGATCGCCAGCATGTACTTGGGCAACTTGGTTGGCTTGGTCGTGGTGCTGACCACGGTGCCGCTGTTCGCCTCGATTCTGCGTATTCCGTTTTCGATCATCGCGCCCGTCATCATCGTGATTTGTGCCATCGGCGCCTACACCGTGCACAACGCGATGCTCGACATCTGGTTCATGCTGCTGTTCGGTGTGGTCGGCTACTTGTTCAAGAAGCTTGACTACCCGATTGCACCGCTGGTGCTGGCCTTGGTGCTGGGCGACAAAGCCGAAGACGCTTTTCGCCAGTCGATGTTGATTTCGCAAGGTGAAGTCAGCGTGATGTTCTCCAACTACTTGGTCGGCGGCATCACAACGCTGGCCTTGGTCCTGCTGTTCTGGCCGCTGATCTCCAAAGTTTTGGACAAGATTCGGCCACCGAAGAAAGACGAGTTCGAAGCGGATCGTCCGGTCGATTGATGACATAAAAAAACCCATCGACAATGGGACACAAGCCACCTCGGCAAAAGCGAGGTGGCTTTTTTTTGTCCACCACGTCCGTCTTTTTACCGTTATCTTGACGCAAAATATAAATTATAAAAAACTATTTTTAATGCTTTAAATTATTTAAAATAGCAACTAAGTTTTCATTGTTACATTCTTAATCTTAAAAACTTGACTAGCATCAAGAGCGCTCGAGGGCGATTGGTAAGACTATTCAACTTCCAATCAAGGGTCGGCAAAAACGATACCAAGCCGACCACCGAGTTAGCAAAAAAGGAGACAAACCAATGAAAATCAGCTTTACAAGAGTCAAAAAAAGCGTGGCCGTGAGGGCTGTAGGTGCCATGGCTGCCGCCATGCTCACGCTAGCGGCACCAGCCGCCGCGTGGGAGCCAACCAAGCCGGTCGAGTTCGTGATCCCCGCCGGCACTGGCGGTGGCGCAGACCAGATGGCTCGTTTTATTCAGGGCGTGGTCGTCAAACACAAGCTCATGAAACAGCCGATGATCATCATCAACAAGTCAGGCGGCGCAGGCGCTGAGGGCTTTTTGTACGCTAAGGGTGCCAAGGGCGATGCCCACAAAATCATCATCACGCTGTCAAACACTTTCACCACACCTTTGGCCACCGGCATCCCGTTCAATTGGAAAGACCTGACGCCGGTCTCCATGCTCGCACTCGACCAATTTGCCCTGTGGGTCAACTCAGAAACACCTTACAAGACAGCCAAGGAATACACCGACGCTGTGAAGGCAGCGGGCCCCGGAAAAATGCGCATGGGTGGCACCGGCTCAAGGCAAGAAGACCAGATCATCACTGCAGCGATCGAAAAAGCAGCCGGTGCCAAATGGAGTTACATCCCCTACAAGGGTGGCGGTGAGGTGGCTGTGCAACTGGTCGGTAAACACATCGACTCGACCGTTAACAACCCCATCGAGGCCGTTTCTCAATGGCGCGCAGGTACCTTGCGCCCCTTGTGCATGTTCGACAGCAAACGCAGCACTTACACCAAAAAAGTAACCACCACCATGGCTTGGTCTGACATTCCGACCTGCAAGGAAAGTGGCTTGGATGTTGAATACCAGATGCTGCGCGGGATCTTCGCGCCACCCGGCGTCGATGCCAAAGCGGTTGCGTACTACAACGACCTGTTCGCCAAAATTCGCGCGACGCCTGACTGGCAGGCCTTCGTCGAAACAGGTGCCTTCAACAACACCCACATGGCCGGCGCGGAATACGTCACGTGGCTGGAAGCCGCAGACAAGCAGCACCGAGCGCTCATGACCGAAGCTGGCTTCCTGGCGAAGTAACAAGCTTTCTCTGCCACCACCGGCCAGTACCCGACAAGAGCCGGTGGTTAGCCGCACTTTTAAAACACATTTCGCACTGGACGTGACCAAGGCTTTGCCATTGGCACGTCTGAGTTCCTGCAAGCAACCATACCAACAAGGTCATGCACATGGATTCCGAACACTCTGAGCCCACTTCCCCCGACGCCGACAAGGCCGTCGTTTCAACACGAACCATGGAAATAGCCGTCTCAGCGGGCTTTTTTCTGCTCGGCGCGCTGGTGATGTGGGACAGCATCCGCCTAGGCCACCGCTGGTCTGAAATAGGTCCAGAAGCTGGCTACTTTCCGTTCTACATCAGTCTGATCATGATGGCTGCGGCGATGACGAACTTGCTGGTCGCAGCGTTGAGTCAAAGGGCCAAAAACTCTGGCACTCTGCCATTTGTCACCAAAGGTCAGTTGAAACCTGTTCTGGCTGTATTGATTCCCCTGATTTTTTACATATTCGGCATTCAATACTTGGGCCTGTACGTGTCTACCGCTTTGTTCATCGGCACATTCATGTGCGTCAACGGCAAGTACGGACCGAAGAAGTTTCTGCCGGTCGCCATCACTGTTCCGGTAGCCGTGTTCCTGATGTTCGAAAAGTGGTTTCTGGTGCCGCTCCCCAAAGGCCCCTTAGAAGCGCTGCTGGGCATGTGATGGAGGGCACCTGCCCTCGGTTCTGATTCGTTAAATTCATTGAGAATGACTGGAGACGAGACATGGAAGAGATGAATTCACTGATGCAAGGGTTCGCCGTTGTGCTGACGCCCTACAACATCTTGCTGATGTTTGTGGGGATCTTTTTGGGCATCTTGGTTGGCGTACTGCCCGGTTTGGGCGGCGCTAACGGTATTGCCATTTTGCTGCCGATCACCTTCACGATGAATCCATCGTCGGCGATCATCATGTTGTCTTGTATCTACTGGGGCTCTTTGTTCGGCGGGGCGATCACGTCGATCCTGTTCAACATTCCGGGGTGTTCCTGGTCTGTCGCCACCACCTTTGATGGCTATCCCATGGCCAAAAAGGGACAGGCAGGCGAGGCCCTCACGACATCGTTCACCTCGTCCTTCATTGGTGCGCTCTTCGCCATCGTGCTGATCACCTTCTTGGCGCCGGTGATCGCCCGGTTTGCGCTGCGCTTTGGACCTCCCGAGTTCTTCGCGATCATGCTGCTGACATTTGCCAGTTTCATGAGCATGGGCAAGGAGGCACCCACGAAAGTCTTGATGGCGATGATGCTTGGCTTCGCATTGGCGTGTGTCGGCATTGACGTTGTCACGGGTCAATTACGCCTGACCTTTGGCAGCTTGGAGTTGTTGCGCGGCTTTGCCTTCCTGATTGCGGTGATCGGACTGTTCGGCATCGGTGAAATTTTGGTCTCTATGGAAGAGGGTTTGCGCTTTCGGGGTGTTGCCGCCAAGATTGACCCCAAGATCGTACTGAAAACTTGGCGCATTTTGTTTGGGCACTGGGGCAACTTCCTGCGCAGCTCGATCATCGGCAGCGCATTGGGCATCGCACCAGCAGGCGCCACGCCGGCGTCGTTCATGAGCTACGGCATCGCCAAGAAATTTTCAAAGGAGGGCGATAAATTTGGCACCGGCGCCATCGACGGCTTGATCGCGCCAGAAACAGCCAACAATGCAGCCGGCACGGCCGCATTGTTGCCCATGCTGACGTTGGGCATCCCCGGCTCCCCCACAGCTGCCGTGCTGCTCGGTGGCCTGCTGATCTGGGGGCTGCAGCCGGGGCCGCTGCTGTTTGTCGAGCAAAAAGAGTTCGTCTGGGGGCTGATCGCCAGCATGTATTTGGGCAACATCGCCGGCTTGATCGTGGTCATGACCACGGTGCCGCTGTTCGCCGCCATCTTGCGGGTGCCCTTCAGCATCATCGCGCCGATCATCATCACCGCTTGCTCGATTGGCGCCTACACCGTGGCGAGCTCCATGGGTGACGTCTGGTACATGCTGGTCTTCGGCATCCTAGGCTACCTGCTGAAAAAATTAAAGTACCCGATCGCGCCGCTGGTGCTGGCCATGGTGCTGGGCAATGCTGCAGAAAATGCCTTCCGCCAGTCGATGTTGATGTCTCAAGGCAATATCGGCATGTTCTGGTCTAACGGACTGGTGGGCACCATTGCCACTGTCGCCCTGCTGCTGCTGTTCTGGCCACTCTTCACGTGGTTTTACGGCAAGGCCAGAAAAAGCAAAACCGCATGAGCTACGAACAATTTGTCGACGCCGCGAAGAGCGGCACGCTAAAGGCCTGCATGGAGCCGCCGCGTGCCGCGGAGTACCTCAGCCGCCGCTTGCTGCTGCCTTTTTTCATCATGCCGTTTTTGGGTGCTGGCGTCGGACTGGCGTTGATCGGCTGGATCTTCACCGGCTTGTTTGTCTTTTTGATTGGCTTCGTCGTGCAGCGCTTGGTCAAGCGCAATGCGGCATCCATCTTGTTTCACCAGGCGCTGAACGACGAGCGGATGTACCACGATCTGATCGAGGCGGAGGTGCTGCAAGTGCAACACTGACGCCGCTTAAATCTTGCCGCGCTGCTTGAGTCGACTGAGCGTTTCTGCAGAAAGGTTGAGGTAGGAAGCCAGTTCCTTCTTCGGAATACGCTCAAAGAGCTCAGGGTGTTTGCGCAGAAAGCGCTTCACGCGGCCCGGCGCGTCCAGCAAGTGCAGCGTGATGGTGTGGGCCATGATCTCGCTCATCAACTCCATGACGGCGTGTTCAAAGGACTGCTTGACCTCGTGGTGGCGCTCTAAAAAAGCCACCCAGTCTGTCAACGGCAGCTTGGCCACCCGCACCTTGGTGACGCAAACAGTACTGTAAGGAGTTGGCGTCCCAAGTCGCCAAGCGGCGTAGCTGGTTTCCATATCGCGCTCGTCAGTGAAGCGAAGAATCATCTCCTTGGCCTCCTGATTTGTCACCACCCGTTTCAGGATGCCTTCGAGAATGAAGTACTGCTCCATCTCGTGCACGCCCTGAGCCAACAAGGAATCACCTTTGTGACCGTCGACGATGACCAAATGCGGCTCCAACTCGGCGCTTTGCGCAGCCGTCATCCCCTTTAAAACGGTGTTCTGCGCCAGCTGCACGCGAATGATGTTTCTATCGGGATGGTCGGGAACAGATGACATGGCTGGGTAAGGTTGGGCGAGACGCAGAACAGACTCGCTCAGACGGCTGGCAAGGCTAAATACGAGGGTCTAAATATGGCGAAAATTGACCGCGATCAATGGTCAATTCAAAAGCGACTCCTATGATAACCGGACAGTGCAACGAGCCCTCTCTTGGGGACACGCGAGTCTAACTGTGCGGCGTTGTCTAACAACTTTCATCGAAGTCAAACGAAAAGAAATTTCCTCATGACCAACGACACTCAATCACCGGAACAAACAGACGGTTTCAACCTGGTCATCGACGCTCTGAAGCTCAATGACATTGACACTATTTTCGCCCTGCCCGGTATCCCCATCACTGACTTGACGCGCAAAGCGCAGGCAGCCGGCATTCGCATGATTTCTTTTCGTCACGAGCAGCACGCCGGCAACGCCGCCGCCGCCGCTGGTTTCCTGACGCAAAAACCGGGCATTTGCCTGACCGTTTCGGCCCCAGGCTTCCTGAACGGCTTGACAGCGCTGACCAACGCCACCACCAACTGCTTCCCGATGATCTTGATCAGCGGCTCTAGCGAGCGCGAGATCGTCGATCTGCAGCAAGGCGACTACGAAGAAATGGACCAACTGGCGATTGCCAAGCCACTGTGCAAAGCGGCTTTTCGCGTGCTCCATGCTGAAGACATCGGCGTCGGCATTGCCCGCGCCATCCGTTCGGCCTTGTCTGGTCGTCCCGGCGGCGTCTACCTCGATCTGCCAGCCAAGCTGTTTTCGCAGACGATGGAAGCCGAAGCCGGCAAGCGCTCACTCATCAAGGTCATCGACCCCGCACCACGCCAAATCCCGGCGGCCGATGCCGTCAAGCGTGCGCTCGATCTGCTCAAAGGGGCCAAGCGTCCGCTGATCGTTCTCGGCAAAGGCGCTGCCTACGCTCAGGCCAATGCAGACATCCGCGCTTTGATCGAAAAAACCGGCATTCCTTACCTGCCGATGTCCATGGCCAAGGGCTTGCTGCCCGACACGCATGAGC
>JABMMH010000416.1 GCA_013205645.1 Polaromonas sp.
ACGTTTTGAATGATCATGTCGATTTCAATGTTGGCGTCTGCCACCGCACCGACGATTTTGTAGGCAATGCCTGGGGTGTCGGGCACGCCGAGCACGGAGATTTTGGCTTCATCGCGGTTGAAAGCGATGCCTGATACGACGGCTTGTTCCATTTTTTCATCTTCCTCAAAACTGATCAAAGTGCCGGACTTGGCTTCTTCGTTGATGTCAATGTCCCAGTCGGTGAAGCTGGACAACACGCGCAGCGGCACCTTGTATTTGCCAGCAAATTCGACCGAACGAATTTGCAGAACCTTGGAGCCCATAGAGGCCATCTCCAGCATTTCTTCAAAGCTCACCGTGGCGAGTCGGCGCGCTTCGGGAACCACGCGCGGGTCGGTGGTGTAAACGCCATCGACATCGGTGAAGATCAGACATTCCTTTGCCTTCAAGGCGGCTGCAATGGCCACCGCTGAGGTGTCAGAGCCGCCACGGCCAAGCGTGGTGACGTTGCCGCCGTCGTCGACGCCCTGAAATCCGGTGATGATCACGACCCTGCCTGCGTCCAGGTCGGCGCGTACGCGCTTGTCGTCAATCGACTCGATGCGGGCCTTGGTAAAGGCGCTGTTAGTTTTGATGGTGACTTGCCAACCGGCGTAACTGACGGCGGGCATGCCCTCGGCCTGCAAGGCAATGGCCAGCAAGGCGCTGGAAGCTTGCTCGCCAGTGGCGGCCAACGCGTCAAGCTCACGGGCGTAAGCGTCGTCTTGCTTGGAGGGCGAGAGTTCTTTGGCCAAGCCGAGCAAGCGATTGGTTTCGCCGCTCATGGCGCTTGGCACCACCACAATCTGGTGGCCGGCGCGGGCCCATTTGGCCACGCGTTTGGCGACGTTTCGAATGCGCTCGGTCGAGCCCATCGATGTGCCGCCGTATTTATGAACGATCAAAGCCATTGCAAAAAGTCAGTCAAAAAATAGTTGCGAAGGGGTCAACACAAGATGCGCGGGGCATCAGCAAAGCCTATGATTATATCGGGCTCAACCATTGCAAATGGCTGACAGCACGCAGCACATGGCCATTAGCCACCTTCAAATGAATCTGATGACCGCGGGTGGTGCAGGCCGCCACCTGATCAAGCAGTTGCGCCAGTTGCGCCGCACTGGGCCTAGCTTGGTGGCACACCAACAGCCAATGGCGCAGCACATTCGCCTGTCGCGGCCGCGACAGCGCCTGCAGCGCTTTGATCACAGGTGGATTGCTCACTTGCAGCAAGTCTTGCGCAGCGACCTCGTCTAACAATAACTGCGCCTGTGCAGCATGGCTGGCGCTGCGTGCAAAGGTTTGCCGAAACTGCGGAAACGCATCCGCCAATGCAGGCAACAGCCGCGCACGAATGCGGTTGCGGGTGTAACGCTCGTCGGTGTTGCTCGGGTCGTCGACAAAGGCGTGGCCATTCTGCGTCAGCCACTCACGCAGGCTGGCACCGGGTACCTCCAGCAAGGGTCGGTAAAACTGCACACCAGCGCGTTCAAAAACAGCCGGCATAGCCGACAAACCAGCCAAGCCAGCGCCACGGCTCAAGGCCAGCAAGATGGTTTCAACTTGATCATCGGCATGCTGACCGAGCAGCACTTGGCTAACGCCGAGCGCACGGGCCGCATCGGCCAAGCCGGTGTAACGCGCTTTACGGGCAGCGTCTTCGGGGCTCTCGCCGGCTGCGTGTCCGGCGCTGACTTGGACCACCTGCAACGGCACATTCAGCTGGGCGCAAACAGCCGCGCAATTGCTTTCAAATTGCGCTGCGGCAGCTTGCAGCCCATGGTTGACATGAATCGCCCTGACCTGCCCCGGCCACTGGGCGCAGGCGGCGTGCAAGAGTGCAGTGGAGTCGGCGCCACCGCTGTAAGCGACGGCCAATGGCACAGTCAAACCCGCAAAAGCCTCCAGCGCCACTTGCGCCGGATTAATCAAAGCAGACGACGGTTTAACTGGCTTCGGCTTTGGTGTCGGTGTAGCGGCCATAGCTTTGCAGACGATCGTAGCGACGGTCCAGCAGTTCCTTGACCTTCAAGTCGCTGACCTGGCGGAAAGCGTCGTTCAAGGCGCGCTTCAAGAAAGCCGCCATTTGCTTGTGGTCACGGTGCGCACCACCGACAGGTTCGTTGACGATTTTGTCGATCACGCCCAAGGCCTTGAGCCGATGTGCGGTGATGCCGAGGGCTTCGGCGGCGAGTTCGGCTTTGTCCGAGGTTTTCCACAAAATCGAGGCGCAGCCTTCGGGGCTGATGACTGAGTAGATGGAATATTGCAGCATGACCACTTGGTCTGCCACCGAAATGGCCAGCGCGCCACCCGAACCGCCCTCGCCAATGATGGTCGTGATGATCGGCACTTCCAACTGCGCCATCTCGAAGATGTTGCGGCCGATGGCTTCAGACTGGCCGCGCTCTTCGGCGTCAATGCCCGGATAAGCGCCCGGCGTATCAACAAAGGTGAACACCGGTAGCTTGAATTTTTCAGCGGTTTTCATCAGGCGCAGGGCTTTGCGATAACCCTCAGGCTTGCTCATGCCGAAATTACGCAGGCCGCGCTCTTTGGTGTCGCGGCCTTTTTGGTGACCGAGCACCATGCAGGCGTGGCCGTTGAAACGGGCCAAGCCGCCAACGATGCTGAGGTCGTCAGAAAAGTGACGGTCGCCATGCATCTCAACAAAGTCTGTGAAGATTTCGTTGACGTAGTCGAGTGTGTACGGGCGCTCTGCATGACGCGCGATCTTGGTGATCTGCCACGGCGTGAGGACGCTGTAGATGTCTTTGGTGAGCTGTTGGCTCTTCTTGGCGAGTTGGTCGATTTCGTCAGAAATATCGACGGCTGACTCGCTTTGCACATAGCGCAGTTCTTCGATTTTGCCTTCGAGGTCTGCGATCGGTTGCTCGAAATCGAGGAAGGTTTTTTTAGCCATGACCTTGCTCCTTTGTATCTAGGGGTTCCATTAGCGGGCACAGGGCCGGCACATTCAAAATTGACAAATCAGTACGCGACCGGTACAGGGTCGAGTGAGCGCCAAATATACCAAGTTGCGACGGTGCAGTACGGCGCCCATGCGCCAGCCACCTCGCGCGCGTCGCTGCGGCTGACTGATTCGCCAGAAAAATAATTCTTGCTGATGCCGTTGATCAGGCCTACATCGTCGAGCGGCAACACGTTGGGCCGCATCAGATAAAAGATCAGGAACATCTCTGCGGTCCAGCGGCCAATGCCGCGAATCGCGATCAACTCGGCGATGATGGCCTCGTCGTCCATCGCCTCCCAGTTTTTGACATTCACCGTGCCAGCGTCAAAGTGCAGCGCAAGATCGACCAAATATTCAACCTTGCGCGCGCTCAAGCCCGCCGCCCGCATGTCGTCTATTTTGAGTTTCAGCACATTCGCCGGCGTCATTTTCTTCGGCAGCACTTCAAAGCGATTCCAGACGCTTTGTGCCGCCTTCACCGAGATTTGCTGACCCACAATGCTGCGCGCCAAGGTGCCAAAAGCGTCGCCCCGCGACTGCAGTCCGACGTTGCCAAACTGGGGGATCAGCCGCTTCATCACACGGTCTTTCTTGACCAGGTGTTTGCAGGCCTCGGCCCAGTAGGCGGGCACCGTCATGGCAGGCGCGTCAGACTCAACAACTTCAACCACACCAGGACCGGATTTTGCCAACAGTTTCATGCCTTGACCTCCCAAGTGGTGCCGTTTGGCGAGTCTTTGAGCACGATGCCGCGCTCCAGCAGTCGCTGACGAATGCGGTCAGCACCGGCAAAGTCTTTGGCCAACTTGGCGTCAGTGCGTTCGGCGATCAGGCCTTGAATGGTCGCGTCATCCAGCGCTGCGCCAGCTTTGAGAAAAGCGGCGGGCGAGCCTTGCAACAAGCCTAAGCAAGCGGCCAAGGCTTTGAGCAAGCCAGCCAGCTGGTTTGAGCCGGTGCGGTTGATCTCTCCGGCCAAGTCAAACAAGACGGCAATCGCTTCTGGCGTGCCGAAGTCTTCGTCCATGGCGGCTTTGAAGCGCGCCGCATAAGGCTCGCTCCAATCAATCTTCACTGCTGCGGGGGTCACCAAATCTAGCGCCGTGTACAGCCGCTTGAGCGAGTTGCGCGCGTCATCAAGATGCACGTCGCTGTAATTCAGAGCGCTGCGGTAGTGGGCACGGATGATGAAGAAACGCACCGTCTCTGCGTCGTACTGCGCCAGCACCTCGCGGATAGTGAAAAAGTTGCCGAGAGATTTCGACATCTTCTCGTTGTCGACCCGGACAAAACCGTTGTGCACCCAGAAACGCGCCAGCGGTTTGCCGTTGGCGCCTTCGCTTTGGGCGATTTCGTTTTCGTGGTGCGGGAACTGCAAGTCAGCACCGCCGCCGTGAATGTCAAAGCTCTCGCCCAGCGTCTGGCAGCTCATGGCCGAGCACTCAATGTGCCAGCCGGGTCGGCCTTTGCCGTACGGAAAACCCAAGGCGGCGGCGTCCCATTTGGCGTCTTCGGGCTCGCTCTCTTTGGCGGACTTCCAGAGCACAAAATCAAGCGGGTCTTGCTTGCCGTCGAGCACGGCAACGCGCTCGCCCGCGCGCAGTTCGTCCAGTGACTTACCAGACAACTTGCCGTAGCCAGGAAACTTGCGCACCGCAAAGTTAACGTCGCCGCTGCTGGCTTGGTAGGCCAAGCCTTTGGCTTCCAGCGTCGATATCAGCGCCAGCATCTGCGGCACGTAGTCGGTGGCGCGGGGTTCCAGCGTCGGCGGCTCAATACCGAGGGCGCCAATGTCTTGGTGCATGGCAACGATCATCTCGTCGGTCAGTGCGCGGATGGTGATGCCGCGCTCGACGGCGCGCTTGATGATCTTGTCGTCAATGTCGGTGATGTTGCGTACGTAGGTGACTTGATAGCCACTGGCATGCAACCAGCGCTGAACCACGTCAAAGGCCATCATCATGCGGGCGTGGCCGATGTGACACAGGTCGTAAATCGTCATGCCGCACACATACATACGGACGTGGCCAGGCACCAACGGCAAAAATTCTTCTACGTCACGCGATAGCGTGTTGTAAATGCGAAGGCTCATGAATGGGAAGGAAAACTGGGGGTGTGAAGCTGGGATGGCAAAAGGGCGAATGCAGACTATACCTGCCCGCTACAATCTTTTTTCAGTTTAGGCGAGCCGACAGACACGCTGGCAAAGAGATTCGAGCGCCATCCAACACCAAACTATGCACACTTTCGCCAAAACCGTTCAAAAAGCCGCCGCCAACGCCTTGATGTGGAGCGCACTGGTTGCCGCCCTTTTCCCTGTGGCCGCTCATGCCCAATACTATGCAACGCCTTTGCAGCCGCACATTGATGAGTACACGGTGGTCACCAGGCTGGTGACAGCCCAGCAACTCAAAGAAGCCCTCGTCAAGGCAGACGCCTACTTGGCGGACAAGCCCAAAGATCCGCAAATGCGCTTCATCAAGGGCGTGGTCCTCACCGAAATGGGCCAAACCGCAGACGCCATGAGCCTTTTCACGACGCTCACACAAGACTATCCAGAGTTGTCCGAGCCCTACAACAACTTGGCCGTTCTGTACGCCGCGCAAAACCAGTTTGAACAGGCACGTGCAGCCCTTGAAATGGCCATCCGCACGAATCCGAGCTATGCCACGGCCCACGAAAATTTGGGCGACATCTACATCCAACTGGCCAGCCAGTCTTACACCAAAGCGCTGAAATTAGAACCGAATAAAACCAGCGTGCAGCCCAAACTGGCGCTGATTGGCACGCTGTTCAGCGCCAAACCCAAAGGTGACAAATGAATTCAACACACACCACGGTTCAGCGCCGCGCCCTTCCCGCCTTGGCCATGGCTTGCCTGTTGGCCGCCAGCGGCTGGCAGTCCGCCTGGGCTGACGCTGCGCCCAAGGTGAAGTTCGCCACCAGTGAAGGTGATTTTGTGGTCGAGGTGTATCCCGACAAGGCACCCAAGACGGTTGAGAATTTTTTGCAGTACGTCAAAGACAAGCACTACGACGGCACCATCTTTCACCGCGTCATCAGCAACTTCATGGTGCAAGGCGGCGGCTTTGATGCCAAGTATGCCGAGAAGCCCGGCCGTCCACCGGTTCGACATGAAGGCCAAGAAGCCCTCGCCAAAGGCGGCGACAAAAACACCGTCGGCACCTTGGCCATGGCCCGGACCAATGACCCGCATTCAGCCACCGCGCAGTTTTTCATCAACGTCAAAGACAACGACTTTTTGAACCCAACGCCGATTCCGCCCGGCGACCCGGTGCCACGCTTTGAATACCAAGGCCAAGTCTACGAAAACACCCCGCGCGCCAAGCTGGCGAACGCACCCCAGCTGTTTGGTTACACCGTCTTTGGCAAGGTGGTCAGCGGCATGGACATTGTCAACAAGATCAAGTCCGTGCCCACTGGCGCAGGCGGGCCTTTCCCAAGCGATGTCCCCAAGACAGCAGTTCTTATAAAATCAGTTTCTTTGATTAAATAAAATTCACACTATGAGCAATCCAAAAGTCGAACTCCACATTGCCGATCACGGCGTTATCACCCTCGAACTCGATCAAGAGAAGGCGCCCAAGTCGGTCGCCAACTTTTTGTCTTACGTCAACAAAGGCCATTACGACAACACGGTGTTTCACCGCGTGATCCCTGGCTTCATGGTGCAAGGCGGCGGTTTTGAAGTCGGCATGAAACAAAAACCAACCGACGGCGAGATTGAAAACGAAGCCAACAACGGCCTTAAAAACAACCACTACACGGTCGCCATGGCACGCACCAGCGCGCCGCACTCGGCCAGTTCGCAGTTTTTCATCAACGCCTCAGACAACACCTTTTTGAACCACACCGCACCGACCGCATCCGGTTGGGGCTATGCTGTGTTTGCCAAGCTCATCTCGGGCAGCGAAGTGGTTGACAAAATCGTCGCCGTCAAAACCGGCCGCAAAGGCCATCATGACGATGTGCCGGTGACCGACGTGATCATCGAAAAAGCCGTGGCGCTTGCTTGATCAAAATCAGCACTTTGCACTGCGGTCGCGGCACTCAGCACCACCGCTAAAACCGCATCGCCCCATGACCGTGCCCCAGATTGCCGAGCTGCAAGCTCCCGCTGCCTGGGGCACGGTCGATTTCATTTCAGACCTGCACCTGACAGCTGAAGAGCCCGCGACCTTCGGCGCTTGGCAGCGTTACCTAGAGTCGACGCCTGCAGATGCCGTCTTCATCTTGGGCGACTTGTTTGAGGTCTGGGTCGGCGACGACGTGGTGAGTCCAAACTCGGCGCACGCGTTGAGCTTTGAAGACCGCTGCATGCAGGTGATGGCCGCCGCTGGTGGCCGCTTGGCGCTGTTCTTTATGCATGGCAACCGCGACTTTCTGGTCGGTCAGCGCTTGATGGACTTGTGCCATACCACGCTGCTCGCAGACCCAACCGCCCTGCACTTTTTCGGTCAACGTTTTCTGCTGTCGCATGGTGATGCGCTGTGCTTGGCCGACACCGAGTACCTGCAGTTTCGCCAGCAAGTGCGCAGCAGCGCTTGGCAAGAAAACTTTTTAGCCAAGCCCTTGGCTGAACGACAAAGCATCGCCCGCGGATTGCGGGCGCAAAGTGAGGCGCGCAAGCAGTCGGGCCAAACGTATGCCGATGTCGACACAGATGCGGCCAAACAGTGGCTAGCTGCTGCTGCCGCCAGCACACTGATTCACGGACACACCCACCGGCCCGGCCAACATGAGCTTGGCGACCAGCAGCGCCGCGTGGTGCTGAGCGATTGGGATGCCGCCGCCACACCGCCACGGGCAGAAGTCTTGCGGCTGACCCAGACCGGCCTGCAACGCTTGCCGTTGCGCGTTTAGTCCAAGCCAAACCCTATGCTGACATGGCTGCGCCAACACCTTCACTTCGCGAGTCGAAGCAGCCCCGTCATCCCAGAAGACATGTGGCTGAGCACGCTGCAGACCTATCCTTTTCTAACAGCTGACCCCGCCAACGACCCCGAGCAATTGCGCGCGATGGTCGCGGAGTTTTTGAGCGATAAAGAATTCAGCGGCATGCACGGGTTGGACATCAGTGACGCCATGGCCGTAGCGATTGCCGCTCAGGCTTGTTTGCCGGTGCTGCACCTTGGACTGTCTTGGTACGACGACTTCAAGGGCATCGTGGTTCACCCCGGCGCCATGCTGGCACGTCGCGAAATGGTCGACGACGCGGGCGTGGTACACCACTACAAAGAAGCCTTGACCGGCGAGGCCATGCAGCACGGCCCGGTCACCCTGAGTTGGGCGGACGTTGCCGCCTCAGGCGACTCGGCCCAAGCCGGTTACAACGTTGTGATTCACGAGTTTGTGCACAAGATGGACATGCGCACCGGCAGCGCCGACGGCTGCCCGCCTCTGCCTTCCAGACTAATCTGGGAAAGCTGGCGCGTCACCATGCAGGCCAGCTACGCACGTTTTCAGAGCAAGCTGACGATGGCTGAACGCTTCGGCGCCGAGCCGCCTTGGCTAGACGCCTACGCAGCGACCGCCCCAGCGGAATTTTTCGCTGTGACGTCCGAGGCTTACTTCGTCAACCGGCAGCGATTTACGCAAGAGTTCCCAGAACTCATGCCGCTGTTCGCTCAGTTCTTCAACGCTTCAGCAGCGCCTTGAGCACGTTTTGCACGCGGCGTGTTTGCGCTGCATCGAACGGGCTGGCGAACACTTTGGCCATGTCTTCAGCCCAGGTTTCGTGCGGAGCCGGTGCATTGCGACGGGTCAACAACTGCAACTGCAACAGACGACGTGCGCTGATGTGCTCGGCCGGTGTTGGCAACTCTGTCGCGATCTCCATGCGCAACAAAGCTTCTGCTGAGTCGCCGGCAGCAGGTGCTGTGAGCGCTTGAGCCCAACGCGTGCGCACAGCGGCTGGCACTTGCTTGCCCAGATCTTGCCCGGTTGGCAATTGCTCTGGATCGCGCTTTTCCCAAGCCGAAATCAAGTGGGTCAACACCTCGCCATGGGCTTGCTCAGCCAGCTTTTTAAGGGCTGAGTTGGCCGTCTCGAAGGCTTCACGCTGGGCCCGGAAGGCGGCATCGCCCAAGCGGGGACCGCGCTCTTCAAATGCTGGCCGCTCACTGAAACGATCTGCGCGATCACCTCGGCCACCACGCTCGTCGCGGAGTGGTTCGAACTTGTTTTCCATGCCGGTGCGTGGACGCGCATCTTTGCCGCCAGCCCGTGGGTCTTTGCGATCACCGAACTTGCCACCGCGGCCAGCCGCTGCCGGCTCGGCCTTGCGCATGCCTGGGCGGTCATCGCCGCGCATGGCCACCACGGGCTTTGGCTCAGCTTTGACAACCACCGGCGCGGCTGGTTCGGCTTCGGCTTCGACGTCGACCTCGGGTGAAGATGCTTCGGCGGCGGTCTCTTCAGCGGCTTCTGACTGAACGGCTGCGTCGGCTTCAGCAACTTCAGTGCTTGCTTCGGCTTCAGCGGTTGCTGGTGTTTCCTCAGCGGC
>JABMMH010000417.1 GCA_013205645.1 Polaromonas sp.
AAAGCCACCGTGGCGCAGCTGCACGGCGCTTACGCCATTGCCGCCTTTTGCAAAGACGAGCCGCAACGCGTGGTCGGCGCGCGCGCCGGCTCGCCCTTGATTTTGGGTGTGGGCAAAGACCACAGCGAAAACTTTCTGGCCAGCGACGCCATGGCATTGGCCGGTGTGACCGACCAGATTTTGTATCTGGAAGAGGGTGACCTGGTTGATATGCAACTGGGCAAATACTGGGTGATAGATCGCCAGTACAAGGCGGTGACGCGCGAAGTCAAGACCGTGCAAGCGCACAGCGGCGCAGCCGAACTCGGGCCTTACCGGCACTACATGCAAAAAGAAATTTTTGAGCAGCCGCGCGCTATTGCCGACACACTGGAAGGCGTCAACGCCATCGTGCCCGAGCTGTTTGGCGACGGCGCCTTCCGCAGCTTCAAAGACATCGACTCGGTGCTGATTCTGGCCTGCGGCACCAGCTACTACAGCGGCTGCACCGCCAAGTACTGGCTGGAAAGCATTGCCGGCATTCCGACGCAGGTTGAAGTCGCCAGCGAATACCGCTACCGCACCAGCGTGCCGAACCCGCGCACCTTGGTCGTCACCATCACGCAAAGCGGTGAAACCGCCGACACGCTGGCCGCGCTGCGCCACGCACAAAGCCTGGGCATGACGCAAACCCTGACCATCTGCAACGTCGCCACCTCGGCGATGGTGCGCGAATGCAAGCTGGCTTACATCACCCGCGCTGGCGTTGAGATTGGCGTGGCCTCGACCAAGGCCTTCACGGCGCAACTGGCCGGACTGTTTTTACTCACTTTGGCTTTGGCGCAAAGCAAAGGCCGGCTGACAGAAGAAGACGAAGCCGCGCATTTGAAAGCCATGCGCCACTTGCCGGCGGCGCTGCAAGCTGTGCTGGCGCTGGAGCCGCAAATCATCAGCTGGTCAGAAGACTTTGCGAAGATGGAAAACGCGCTGTTTTTAGGCCGCGGCTTGCACTACCCAATCGCCATGGAAGGCGCGCTCAAACTGAAAGAAATCAGCTACATCCACGCGGAGGCCTACCCGGCCGGTGAGCTCAAACACGGCCCACTGGCGCTGGTCACCAGCGCCATGCCAGTGGTCACAGTGGCACCCAACGACAGCCTGCTTGAAAAGCTCAAAAGCAATTTGCAAGAAGTGCGCGCCCGTGGCGGCGTGCTTTACGTGTTGGCCGACGCCGACACGCGGATTGAAAGCGGCGAAGGCATTCACGTCATCCGCATGCCGGAGCACTACGGCCCGCTGAGCCCGATGCTGCATGTGGTGCCGCTGCAATTGCTGGCTTACCACACCGCCTGCGCGCGCGGGACGGACGTGGACAAACCGCGAAATCTGGCTAAGTCCGTCACGGTGGAGTGATGCGGCATGCCACTGAGTCCTGAAGACCTGCAACACATCGCCGCCCGCAATCTGGCGCATTACGAACAGCACGCCCAGAGCTACTGGGAAGGCACGCGCGACCACGACGTGAGCCAGAACATCGAGGCGCTGCTGAAACACATACCCGGCCCCGCGCCCTTTGACCTGCTGGATTTCGGCTGCGGGCCCGGGCGCGACCTGCGCACTTTCAAGGCGCTGGGCCACCGGGCTGTGGGCGTGGAGGGCGCGCCTAGCGCGGCGGCGTTGGCGCGCGCGCACAGCGGCTGCGAGGTACTGGAGCAGAGCTTCCTGCACCTCGAACTGCCTGCGCAGCGCTATGACGGCGTTTTTGCCAATGCTGTGCTGTTCCATGTGCCCAGCCAGGTGCTGCCACAGGTGCTGCTACAACTGCAGGCCTGCCTGCGGCCGGGCGGGGTGCTGTTCAGCTCCAATCCGCGCGGCGATGGCCAGGAGGGCTGGAACGGTGAGCGCTATGGCGTGTTTCACGACTGGCCAAGTTGGCGCGCCTTGGTGACGGCCGCCGGCTTCGACGAGTTGGAACACTTCTACCGCCCGCCGGGCCTGCCAATCGAGCAACAGCCTTGGTTGGCAAGCGTGTGGCGCAAGCGCTGAACGCTGTGTTCGGTTGTCTCGGTGGAATAAGTTTCAGTGGTGGGGCCAGAAATCCCAAAAGGTTTCCGAATCTTCGATCGCCCGGAATACAAAAAACCCGGCTGCCGATCCAAATCGGTCATGCCGGGTGCGCTTCCCCACTGCGTGGGTCAGTCAGTTAACGACTTAGCTGATGTGGTCGTATTGGCTTGGGTTGACTTCGTTCAGCATCCGGCCAGTTTCGTCATTGGCTGGCATGTTGCCCGTACGAATGGCCTCTGCCAGTTCCGCTCTCACCTCTGCACGCGTATTGCCTTGCGTCTCCGGCTGAGCCGGATACAGGCTGGGGTTGATCTCATTGAGCATGCGACCGGTTTTGTCGTTCCCGACGATATTGCCAGTGCGGACGGCCTCTGCCAATTCGGCAACCACTTGTGCGCGTGTCTTGCCCTCAGTAACCGCTTGTGC
Source organism: Polaromonas sp. (assembly GCA_013205645.1). Classification (GTDB taxonomy): domain Bacteria; phylum Pseudomonadota; class Gammaproteobacteria; order Burkholderiales; family Burkholderiaceae_C; genus Polaromonas. The sequence continues at coordinate 2,473 of JABMMH010000417.1, forward strand.
CGGATACTGGCTTGGGTTGACCTCGTTGAGCATCCGGCCGCTTTCGTCTTGGGCCCGGATGTTGCCGGTACGAACCGCCTCAACCAGTTCGGCTTTGACTTGGTCGCGTGTTTTGCCGGTCGATGTGTCTGCGGCGATGGCTTGACCACCTGCGAGAGTGGCGGCGAGAGCGATGGCGGTGAAGTAAGTGCGTTTCATCATGTTGATTTCTTTCAAAATTAAAAATGGGCCCGCCAGTCAGGTGACTTGGCTTCAGGCTGTTTCGGAGTGGCTTCGTATCGAAGTACTGCGTCGATGTATTAAATGTATAGTTTCTATTGGGAATGATAAATAACCATATTTACATGCGCACGTTTCTAAAAATGGAACAATGCAGGGCTTGAATAACTGAAATGGAGTACAAATGGATCGCTTGTTGTCAATGCGCGTGTTTGAACGCGTGGCAGATGAAGGCGGGTTTGCCGCTGCGGCCCGGGCTCTGGACATGTCCGCGCCTGTGGTCACGCGCTTGGTGGCCGACCTCGAAGAGCACATTGGCACACGCCTGTTGCAGCGCACCACTCGGCGCCTGTCGTTGACGGACGCAGGGCAGACTTACCTGCTGCGGGTGCGCAACATCCTTCAAGACATTGATGAAGCGGACGCGGTGGCCCGCTCGCACACCACCGAGTTGGCCGGTTTGCTGCGCCTGCATGCGCCGCCGGTGCTGGCCAGCTATGTGATTGCGCCGTTGTTGGCCGAGTTTCGGCGGCGGCATCCGAAGATCCAGATTGACATTGAAGTGGAGGCGTCCAAAGAACCGCCGATTGAGGACTACGACATCACGCTGCTTGGCACGGACGACAGCTTCGACGCGGATGTGGTGGCGCGCAAGGTCATTGAATCTGACGCCATCTTGGTGGCATCGCCGGACTACCTGAAGCGCCGGGGCAAGCCCGGCGTCCCTGAGGACTTGGCCCATCATGAGTGCCTGCGGCTCAAATGGATGGGCAGCCGGCCGCGCGTCTGGCGCATGTGGCATCCGGAGCATCCCGAGCAAGTGGTCGAAGTGGACGTTCAACCCATGCTGCTGGCCAACCACACCGACACCCTGCTGCGGGCCACGTTGGATGGCGCCGGCATCACCTCGGTGTCGGTGAATCTGGTTGCAGCGCATTTGACGCGGGGTGAACTGGTGCGCGTGTTGTCGCCTTGGATCACGGGGCGCTTGGCCTTGTACGCGGCCTTGCCGAGTCGCAAGTTCATACCGCAGCGCACGCGCATTTTTTTGGATTACTTGGTGGCGGAGACGCAGCTGCAAAGCACCCTTGCCATGCAGGCCTGCACCGCATGCGGCTAGTGGGCGCTTGAAACCAGACAAAAACAGGTTAGATTCGTAGATCTGAAAAACTGATTCAAAAGAAACCCATGAACCAAGCCACCGAACGCCCCGCTTTGCCCGACCATCTGTCGATTGACCCGCGCAGCCCGCACCACAACGCCGCCGTGTTTGAACACGACATCGGCATTCGATTCAATGACAAAGAGCGACAGGATGTCGCTGAATACTGCATCAGCGAAGGCTGGGTCAAGGTGCCTGCAGGCAAAGCGCTGGACCGCAAGGGCCAGCCACTGTTGCTCAAGTTGAAAGGCAAGGTCGAGGCTTTTTACCCTTAAGCGTTACTGTTAACCGCCTAGGCCTGCGAAAACGTTTTGCACGTCATCGTTGCCGTCGATGGCGGCTAAGAAGGCTTCCACTTCTTCCAATTGCTCAGCGCTCAGGCTGGCTGGGTCAATCGGGTTTTTGGCCTTGTAACCAAGCTTGGCGGACAACACGCTAAAACCCTGCGCTGGCAGCGCGCGGCTGACCAGATCGAGGTCGGTGGCATCCGTCACAAAGGTCGTGGTGCCGTCTTCTTCGGCTGGCTCGAAGTCTTGCGCGCCGGCCTCGATGGCGGCCAGTTCCGGATCGCTGCCGGCCACCAAAGTCTCGGCTTCGATGATGCCAATATGGTCAAAATCCCAAGACACTGAGCCCGAGGTACCGAGCTGCCCTTTGCGGAACAGCACGCGCATTTCCGGCGCTGTCCGGTTGACGTTGTCGGTCAGACACTCGACCATCACC
>JABMMH010000418.1 GCA_013205645.1 Polaromonas sp.
ATCCCTCCAAACAAACTATGTGAGTCTGCTTTCATTGGGATTAATTGCTTTACAAGCATGGTTCAAATGCATCGGCCCATGGTTTCCCTGCACATCAAAGTCCCTCCAGTGGCCCGTTCTGCGGTAGATAAATGAAGTTTGCAGTGCCATAATCGCGGCTCATTGACTACGGAGCCATCCTTGGAAAGCATTCCCAGTTGGCCGCTTTCAACGCTGCAGACTGACGCCCGATAAGGCTTGGAAGCGGGTTGAAAGCGATGCCATCATCCTCACAACTCGCTCCTGCGCCCAGGCTGAGTTCCGCCTTGGGCAGGTCCATGCCTATCGAAAAAGCCGTTTGTCATGCTCAACATTTTTACGCTCGCCAATGGCCGGCTTTTCCAGGAAGAAATCGAATCCCTGGAAGAGCTTTCCCGGTTCCAGCCCATATGGGTAGACCTCGAGTCTCCCACCCTTGAAGAAAAACGCTGGATCAAGCAGTACTACGGGCTGTCGATTCCCGAAGACGCGATGGACGAGGACATTGAAGAGTCCGCGCGTTTTTACGAGGAAGACAACGGCGAACTGCACATCCGCTCGGACTTCCTGATTGCCGATGAGGACGAACCCCGCACGGTGCGAGTGGCCTTCATCCTTAACCTGGTCAATGATGACCTGAAAAGCAAAGGCGTGCTGTTCTCGATCCATGACGAGGATGTACCCGTTTTCAGGCTGCTGCGCATGCGTGCACGCCGCGCGCCAGGCATGATTGAAGACGCCCGGGAAGTGCTGCTCAAGCTGTTCGACGCTGACGCTGAGTACTCGGCCGATACGCTCGAAGGCATTTATGTCGATCTGGAGAAAGTCAGCACCAAGGTGCTGGCAGGCAACATGACCGACGAGCTGGCGGGCGAGGTGCTGGGCGCCATTGCGCGTCACGAAGACTTAAGCGGCCGCATACGACGAAACATGATGGACACGCGGCGCGCCCTCAGCTTCATGATGCGCAGCAAGATCCTCAATTCCGAGCAATTTGATGACGCGCGGCAAATCTTGCGGGACATCGATTCGCTCGACTCGCACACCGCCTTTTTGTTCGACAAGATCAACTTCCTGATGGATGCCACGGTCGGTTTCATCAATATCAACCAGAACAAGATCATCAAGATTTTTTCAGTAGCCAGCGTTGCACTGCTGCCGCCTACCTTGATTGCCAGCGTGTACGGCATGAACCTGAAGTTTCCAGAACTGGAATTTTTGGGCGGCTGGGGCTACCCCTACACGGTCAGCTTGATGGTTGCCAGTGCGCTGGTACCGATGTGGTATTTCAGAAAGCGCGGCTGGCTGAAGTAGGCGCTTGCCTTGAGCCTAACCCTGAGTTACGCAACAAACTATCGTTTTGCGCAAGCTCCAACAGCACACGAAGCTATTTTTTTGATAGCAAATTCAAAAATATTTCCATGATGGCCCGGGCATAAGGGCTGGCCACTTCCTCCACGAAATAGGGGAAATCAACATGTGCGCTGTCGTCAGCGCGGTCAGAAATGGTGCGCATGACCGCAAACGGCACGCCATAGTCCAGGCAGACCTGTGCGACGGCAGCACCTTCCATTTCAACCGCCTGAACGGCATGACCAGCCTGCGTCATCAGGCCCAGCAGCTTGCGCGATTCGTCGGCGCCGCTAACAAACCGGTCGCCGCTGGCGATCAGACCACGGTGAACACGTGCGTCATGAAACCCGTGCAGCGAAAGAGTGTCGTGGGCAAGCGCTCTGCAGCTCGCCTCAAAAAGCAGTGCACTCAGATCAGCGTCGCAAGAAAACCGGGTTTTGCCATACAGCGGCACTTCATAACGCGGAAACAAGGGCGACGCATCGAGATCATGCTGCACAAAATCAGTGGCGACCACCACGTCACCAACCTTCACACCAGGACCCAAGCCGCCAGCGACGCCGGTAAATACAATGCGGCTCACATGAAACCGCTCGATCAGCGCCGCGGTGGTGGTTGCGGCGGCCACTTTGCCGATTTTTGACAAGGCCAGCACGACAGGTTGACCGTGCAGATCACCCTGCCAGAAATCACGGTTGGCATGCTTGATCTTGCGCGGCATGTGCAGCAATTCAATGAGTCC
>JABMMH010000419.1 GCA_013205645.1 Polaromonas sp.
GTCACGCTCATCTGCCGGTCATGTTGGACGGCGCGGCGCGCACCGCTCAGCAGGCGGCCGATGCGCTTGGCGTCGAGCTTGGGCAAATCGCCAAGAGCATTGTCTTTCGCCGCAAGGCAGACGACGTAGCGGTGATGGTCGTCACTTCGGGTGACCAACGCGTCGATGAGCGCAAAGTCGAAGCCTTGGTCTGTTCTGACGGCAAGCGCTTGGGCCGCGCCGATGCGGAATTCGTCAAAGCCAAAACCGGCTTTTCGATTGGCGGCGTGTCCCCGGTGGCGCACGCCGCGCCGCTGATTATTTTGGTGGACCAGAGCTTGTTTCGCTTTGATGAGATCTGGGCTGCGGCCGGTCATCCGAATGCCGTGTTCTCACTGACCGCCGAAGCCCTGGTCCGACTCAGCGGCGCTCAGGTGATGGACGCTTCGGTGGAGGCAGCATCTCAGCCGATTCCGTCCCCCTGCATCTCGGTGTGCCAAATCAATGCCGTCACGGGCATGTGCACCGGCTGCTTTCGATCTTTGGCAGAGATCGCCAGTTGGAGCCAAGCCAACGATGCCGAGAAAAAGCGTATCTGGGCTTTGATTGATGAGCGCGCCAGTTTGGCCTGAATTCAGCACAATTGTTGATATCAGCAAAATAGTGCTTTTTAAATATTTAAAACATACAAGTCTAAATTTCTAGGTGTTTCCCCTGTAAATAAGTCCCATTGTGGCTTTAAAGTACGAACATAAGTTTGGCGTAAGAAAGCGTCAACATAGTCGCGAACACATCACCGTGGCTTTGGCCGCGGACTGTATCAGCGCAGCGGCTTCGTCGCTGGTTTCGTGACCTTCAAACAAGGGAGATTTCATGGCAGAAAAAGACAATAGTCATGCCTACTGGAAAGCGACGATTCGCCTGTTAACCAAAATTTTGATTATTTGGTTCATGGTGTCTTTTGGCGCAGGCATCATTTTCGTGGACGTGCTCAACCACATCAAGTTAGGCGGCTATCCGCTGGGCTTCTGGTTCGCCCAGCAAGGCTCCATTTATGTCTTCATCGCGTTGATTTTTTATTACGCCAAAAAGATGAACGAACTTGACCGTCAGTTTGACGTTCATGAAGACTGAGGACATTCAAAATGGAACTCCAAACAACCATCTATATCTATGTCTTTGCGAGCTTTGCGCTCTACATCGGCATTGCCATCTGGGCGCGCGCCGGCTCGACCAGTGAGTTTTACGCTGCGGGCGGTAACGTCCATCCTGTGATGAATGGCATGGCCACAGCCGCTGACTGGATGAGCGCTGCCTCGTTCATCTCCATGGCGGGCCTGATCTCCAACATGGGTTACGGCGGCGGCCTGTTCCTGATGGGCTGGACTGGTGGCTACGTGCTACTGGCCATGCTGCTGGCCCCGTACTTGCGCAAGTTTGGCAAGTTCACAGTGCCGCAATTCATCGGCGACCGTTTTTACTCCAAGAGCGCCAGTTCGATCGCCGTGCTCTGCTTGTTGGTCGCCTCGCTGACCTACATCATCGGACAGATGACCGGTGTGGGTGTGGCGTTCTCGCGTTTCTTAGGCGTGTCTAGCGAAGTCGGGATTTACGCAGGCATGGCCATTGTGTTTGCCTACGCTGTGTTCGGCGGCATGAAAGGCATCACCTACACCCAGGTGGCCCAGTATGTCGTGCTGATCCTGGCCTACACGGTGCCGGCCATCTTCATCTCACTGCAGTTGACGGGCAACCCGATTCCGCAGCTGGGGCTGGGCGGTGACTACGCGGGTACGGATATGTCCTTGCTGTCCAAGCTGGACATGGTCGTGACCGATCTGGGTTTTGGTCAGTACACCACCACCACGGCGGGCAGTTCGCTGAACATGTTCATGTACACGCTGTCGTTGATGATTGGCACCGCTGGCTTGCCCCACGTCATCATGAGATTCTTCACCGTGCCATCGGTCAAGGCCGCGCGCAGTTCAGCTGGCTGGGCACTGGTTTTCATTGCTATTCTGTACACCACGGCACCTGCTGTGGCGGCCATGGCCAAGCTGAATCTGCATGCCACGGTGAACTCAGCCGTCGCCACCGGCGGCGACCTGTATGCACCTGAAGCCAGCCTTTTGAACGAAGCCCGTCCTGATTGGATGAAGCGCTGGGAAAAAACCGGTCTGTTGACGTTTGAAGACAAAAACGCCGACGGTCGCATCCAGTACTACAACGACAAGAGCACCAACGAAGTGGCTGTCGGCAAGGCTGACGCTGCGGGCTGGAAAGGCAACGAGTTGACGGTGAATGCCGACATCATCGTGCTGGCCAATCCTGAAATTGCCTTGTTGCCTAACTGGGTGATTGCACTGGTGGCTGCGGGTGGTTTGGCGGCTGCGCTGTCGACGGCTGCAGGCTTGTTGATGGCGATTTCGTCGGCGGTCTCGCATGACTTGGTCAAAAATATCTTCATGCCCAACATCAGCGAGCAAGGCGAGTTGCGGGCTGGCAAGATATCGATGGCTGTGGCGGTTGTGGTGGCGGGCTACCTCGGGCTCAATCCGCCCGGCTTTGCGGCAGGAACTGTGGCCTTGGCCTTTGGTGTGGCCGCCTGTTCGCTGTTTCCGGCCATCATGATGGGCATCTTCAGCAAGACGATGAACAAAGAAGGCGCCATGGCCGGTATGTTGGCCGGCCTCTTCATCACGCTGTTTTACGTGTTCGCGCACAAGGGTCTGTTCTTTATCCAAGGCACGGGCTACTTGCCGCTGATTGGCGGTGCCAACAGCTTCTTCGGCATCAGGCCAGAAGCCTTTGGTGCGGTTGGTGCGATGGTCAACTTTGCGGTCGCATTTCTGGTCTACAAGGCGACCAAAGAGGCGCCTGCGCACATTCAAGCGATGGTCGAAGCCGTGCGTATTCCGCGTGGTTCGGGTCGGGTCCACGGCAGCCATTGAGCTGGCCCACCGTTTGAAGCCGAGCTGCCTGCCCATCCGGGTGGGTAGTGACAATCGAGGTCCTGCTGGCTATGCTGGCAGGACCTTTTTCAATGAACCGGCCCGAAGCTGCTTGCAGCGTCGCCGGGCCCAGGGAGTTCTTCATGGTGTTTGATTTCAGCGTCGCCTTGACGTGGATTCTTTTTCTCGCGCTGTTTCCCATCGCCTATTTCTGGCTGCGCCGTGTTTGGCGTATTCTGGTCCTGCGTGACTTCACCGAAGTCGCTCTCAAGCGCGGCGAGTCGCCGCCGAATCCTGAAAAATTCGCCCCCTATGACATGCTGGCTAATCTGATCTCTGGCACGGTGATCGTGGTGGTGATCTTGTCGGTGCTGTGGGGCGCGTTGGACTACAGCACGTGGTCGGCCATTGCCGGCAGCACCATTTGGTGCAAGTTCTTTTTCAACTTTGCGTTGTCACGCCATGCCCACGGAAAATTGGGCGTGCAAGAAAAATAGAAAGGTAGAAAGTGAACAAGCCACTGAACATTCGGCGGGTCACGCATGCGGCTTGAACGTCGACTGCTGTGGCTGCTTGTCGGTCTGGCCTTGGTTTTGGCTGCCTGGCTCGTGTTGTCATTGGCCTTGGTTTGGTTCTCTCTAGAACCCGCGCAACAGCAGGGCGTGGCCATCTTGTTGGCGCCGAGCTGGCCTTTTTTCAGTTTGGCTTGCTTGCTCAGCCTGATCGGGCTGGTTGTCGGTTTGCGCTATGGACTGCAGTGTTTTGCCCGAGCACCGGGTCGTTTGCTTGATGAAACGCGGGTCTTGCTGTCTGCAACGGCGCCGCAAGGCCTGAGCCCCGGCTTGCTGGCAGCCGGTGCGCTGGGGAGTTCTGAAGCCACCGAATTAGCTGGCGCGATCAATGAGCTGGCAGCTCAGCGCGACCGTTTGCGTGCGGGCGTGGCAGAGCAAGTCGCTCAGGTCAGTCGAAGTCTGCAGCAAGAAAAAAACCAACTCGCGGCGCTCGTGGCCGAGCTTGCACAAAGCGTCGTGGTGTGCAATCTCGATGGCCGTATCCTGCTCTACAACCGCCGTGCCTTGCTGCAATTTCGCGCCAAGTCCAGATCGACGGGGCTGGCGGACGGGGCTGAGCTGATCGGCATCGGTCGTTCGATTTATGCGGTCTTGGACCGCCTGCTGGTGGCCCATGCGCTGGAGGCGATTCACCAGCGCATGGCACGCGGCGCGACCTCTCCATCAACTCAGTTCGTCACCACCACGACCGCCGGTCAGCTGTTGCGCGTGCACATGACGCCTGTGCGGAGCGCCACAGTGACCGACGTTGGACGAGACAACAGCCTGACGGGTTTCGTGCTGATGCTCGACAACGTCACGCGCAGCTTCGAAGAAGAGGCACAGCGCGACCAACTGTTGCAAGAACACACCGACGGCAGTCGAGCGGCGTTGGCCCATATGCAGCTCGCGCTGGACAAGCTCAGTGGGGTGGGTGCCGAGCCGTCACAGCGCGAAGCCTCTTTGGCGGTGTTGCGCGACGAGCTGGTCGGCATGGATCAACGCATGTCAGCCTTCACGCAGCGCGCCACCCAAGGGCTGACGACCCGCTGGCCAATGGAGGATATGTCGGGAGCCGACTTGGCCAGGGCGGCCCAGCGTCACATGGAGCGCCATTGCCAACTGTCGCTGGTGACAGAAGAGGTCGATGGCGCACTCTGGTTGAAAACCGACAGTTTTGCACTGTTGCAAGCGCTGAGCCACTTGGCCTGTCGGCTCGGCGAAGAGTTGGACGTCCGCTACTTGCAGTTGCGCTTGGTGCAGGTCGATGACCGGGCGCAGCTTGACCTGCTTTGGACGGGACGGGCGGTGAACACTGAAACCGTCATGGGCTGGGAGCTTGAGCCGATGCGCTTTGGCGGTCAGCGCACGCCGTTGACGGTGCGCGATGTGGTCGCTCGCCATGCTGGTGAGATGTGGTTCGAGCGCGAACGTGTTCGGCAAGCGGCTTTCTTTCGCTTTTCACTGCCCTTGGCCAGCCCGCAAGACCCGCAGGAAGCGGGCGAACTGCTGCCGACTGACAGCCGACCTGAGTTCTACGACTTCGATTTGTTTCAGCACAACGAGCAGGCCAATGCGCTTGACGAGCGGCAACTCGCCGAGCTGTCCTACACGGTGTTTGACACCGAGACGACCGGGCTAAACCCGACGGGTGGTGACGAGATCATCCAACTCGGCGCTGCCCGCATCGTCAACGGCAAGCTGCTGCGGCAGGCGTTTTTCAATCACTTGGTCGATCCCGGGCGACGCATTCCAGAGGCGTCCATTTTGATTCATGGCATCACTCAGGAGATGGTCGCCGGCAAGCCGCGCATTGGCGACGTCTTGCCGGCTTTTCATGCCTTTGCCCAAGACACGGTGCTGGTGGCGCACAACGGTGCGTTTGACATGCGGTTTTTGCAGCTCAAGGAAAAAGCCACGGGGCTGGTGTTCAGTCAACCGGTGCTGGACACCTTGCTGCTGTCGGCGGTGGTGCACCCCAACCAAAGCTCACACCGGCTGGAGGCGATTGCCGAGCGATTGAATGTCAACCTGCGGGGTCGGCACACCGCGCTGGGCGACGCCATGGTGACCGCTGAAGTCTGGCTGCGGTTGATGCCGCTGTTGCAACAAATGGGCATCACGACCCTGAAGCAAGCGCGTGAGGCCGCGCAGAAAACCCACTACGCTCGGCTCAAATATTGAGAGCGCATCGGCAGTGTTCTCTCCTTCAAAAACGCCCTGATTCGTAACGCTGACCCAACACGTCTTGCAGCGTCTGAACCACTGAAAAAGCGTCCTTCAGGTGGCTGCGTTCGAAGTTGGACAGCTCTTTCAGATTCAAATAATTATCAGGCGCTTGACCGCGCGAGATTTGCAGCGCTTGGTGCGTGATGCGCAGTTTGGCCAAAAACTCAAAGGCGTCGCGCAGGTCGTGCGCCCCTTGCTCGCTGACCTCGTCGGTCTGGCTGGCTTGCGCCAGTCTGTCGTGCGTGTTGGCGATATCGATACCGCCAGCCAGCGCATAGACCCGCGCCAGATCCACCACCGGGACGATACCCTTGTGCTTGAGGTCGATACTGCCAGCATGCTCGCCGCCACGAAGGGTCAGCAGACGCCCAAACAGACCTAAGGGTGGGCGGTGCTTGAGCGCGTTGCTCACCATGTGGGCCAAAAACAGGCTTTTGCCCTGGGTTTGCAGAAGCAGGTCGTGGCGCAGCGTGTCTAGCAGTGCAGCTTGGCCGTGGATCAAGCGCAGGTCAAAAAACACGCAGGTCAGCATCAGCGCCTGAGGGTCAGGCGTGTTGATCCAGTGCTTGAAGTAGTCGGCCCAGCGCTGGCGAGGTTGGCGCCACGTGTCGGTCATGGCCATCATCTCGCCCGGGCAGTGGATATAGCCGCAGGCGTTCAAGCCGTCGCAGACAAAGCGAGAAAAGGTCTTAAAGTACGTGCCGTGGGCGGTTTCGTCAAAGCTGTCGTCCAAGATCAGGCAGTTGTCTTGGTCCGTTTTGGCGGCCTGTTCATTGCGCGCTTGCGAGCCAGCCGCCACCCACGCATAGTCAATCGGCGCCGGACCCAACTGCGCTTGGGCCAGTTGAATCAGCTGCACCGTGAAGGCGTCGGTCATGGCGGTGATGATGTGGCCTGTGCTGTAGGCGCTGGCACCTGCCGAAGCCAAATGCTGTTGCAAGCGCTTGATACGCTGACTGATTTGCACCAGACCGTCGAGCGTGGTCTGTTTGTAGATGTCCTCCGCGAGGTACACCGGTGAGGTGCTGCGCTGCTCAGTCAGGTCGGTCGGGGTGACCATGCCGACGATGCGTTGGCCAGACATCACCGGCACGTGGTGAATGTTGTGGCGCGTCATCAGCAGCACGGCTTCAAAGGCGGGGCTGTCAGCGTTCACAGTCATGGGCGACCGCGTGGCGATGTCGGCCACTGGCCGTTCGATATCCAAACCTTGGGCGACCACCCGATTGCGCAAGTCACTGTCGGTGACCAGCCCGACCAGTAGCGTCTGTTCGACGAGCATCAAAGACGACACGCCTTGCTCGCGCATGAGCTCAGCGGCTGCGCGAATGCTGGCCGATGGCGCCAACGTGATCGGTGGCCGTTTGATGAGGGCCTGCAGCGGCGTCGTCAACAAGTTCAGGTCGTGCGTCATGGTTGATTTTCATTGTGTCAGAGCCCATCGGTATCTTCAAGGTGAAACAATGGCGCATGAACTCAGCCACCCTTTCCAGCGCGCAGCGGACGTCTTCTGCGTCTATGAAGTCGATCGTGATGTATCTCGACTTCATGTCTGCGGATGCGTCTCTGGCTTTTGAGCGCTTGCCCGATGCCTTGCAGGGTCTGAGCTACAGCCTCAGCTTCAAGCCGGTGTTGTTGGCCAGCGGGCATCAGCAAGCCAGTCACAGCAGTCATGGTTTTAACCCACTCAGCGGGCTGCATTTGGCGCTGGCCTGCGACGCTGCTGGCATGCCCAACCGCTATGTGTGTGAGCGCATTTTTCAGCACGTTAGGACGCACAGCCAAGCAGCCTCAGAAGCGGCAGCTTGGGTCGAACTCAGTGCCCAACTCGAGCCTGTGCAAGACGTCGCCAGCGCGCGCGTGAAAGAGCAGCTGCAAGCGCACACCGCAGAAGCGATGGCGCTGGGCGTTGCGGCGGTTCCCGCCTTCGTTGTCGACGTTCAAGTGTTCTCAGGGCTCGACTCGCTGCCCCTGTTACGCCGCTGAACAAGGGTTTACCCGCTAGGTATTTACCCTTGAGTCTGAAGGCTGAAATTTTGCCATTTCTCCTCTGAAAACACAGCTTTTCAATCTATTTTTGAGCGTCAGTTCAGGGTCAGTTTCGCGTCAGAGCCCGGTCAGTCTTTAATCACAAAATATTGTCATCGTTCGCGATTGAAGTGATTAACAACTATTAGGAGACTTTGTATGTCGACAACAGCGCCAGACCGGCCGATGAGCAGCACAGACAAGAAGGTGATTTTTGCCTCTTCTCTGGGTACCGTGTTCGAGTGGTATGACTTTTACTTGTACGGCTCGTTAGCAGCCATCATTGCCAAGCAGTTTTTCAGCGGTTTGGATGAAGGTTCGGCCTTCATTTTTGCCTTGCTGGCTTTTGCGGCAGGCTTTATCGTGCGGCCTTTTGGCGCGCTGGTGTTCGGCCGTTTGGGCGACATGATTGGTCGCAAATACACCTTCTTGGTGACGATTGTGATCATGGGTCTGTCGACCTTCATCGTCGGTTTGCTGCCGAACTACGCCACCATCGGTGTCGCAGCGCCGATCATCCTGATTGGCCTGCGCATGCTGCAAGGTTTGGCCTTGGGTGGTGAGTACGGCGGCGCAGCGGTCTATGTGGCGGAGCATGCGCCACACGGCAAGCGCGGTGCCTACACCTCGTGGATTCAAACGACCGCCACGCTGGGTCTGTTTTTGTCGCTGATGGTGATTCTTGGTACCCGCACCTTGATCGGTGAAGCCGCTTTTGCCGACTGGGGCTGGCGCGTTCCGTTTATCGGCTCGATTCTGTTGTTGGGCGTGTCGGTCTACATCCGCTTGTCGATGGAAGAGTCGCCTGCTTTTGCCAAAATGAAGGCTGAGGGCAAAACATCCAAAGCGCCTTTGTCTGAGTCTTTCGGCCAGTGGAAGAACCTGAAGATCGTGATTTTGGCGCTGGTCGGCTTGACCGCTGGTCAGGCTGTGGTCTGGTATTCGGGTCAGTTTTATGCGCTGTTCTTTTTGACGCAAGCGCTCAAAGTTGACGGTGCCACCGCGAATATTTTGGTGGCGGTGTCCTTGTTGATCGGCACGCCGTTCTTCATCGTCTTCGGCGCGCTGTCGGACAAGATTGGTCGCAAGCCGATCATCATGGCGGGTTGCTTCCTGGCTGCTGTCACGTACTTCCCGGTGTTCACGGCCTTGACCAAGGCCGCCAACCCAGACTTGGCAGCGGCCCAAATGGCCAACAAAGTGGTCGTCTCGGCCAACCCTGCTGAGTGCTCGTTCCAGTTCAACCCGACCGGCACTGTCAAGTTCACCAGCTCTTGCGACATCGCCAAGCAGGTGTTGGCTGGTGCATCAGTGAGCTACGAAAACGTGGAAGCGGCAGCCGGCACGCCTGCCAGCATCAAAATTGGTGAAACGGTGATCACAGGCTACAGCTCCAAAGGCTTGCCCGCTGCCGAAGCCAAGTTGAAGGGTGATGAGTTCAAAAAGGCCGTGGCCGATACGCTCAAAGCGGCTGGCTACCCAGCCAAAGCTGACCCTGCCAAGATCGACAAGTTCATGGTGGTCGTGATCCTGTCCTACCTGGTGTTGCTGGTCACCATGGTCTACGGCCCGATCGCCGCCATGCTGGTGGAGATGTTCCCGACGCGCATTCGCTACACCTCGATGAGTTTGCCGTACCACATCGGCAACGGCTGGTTCGGTGGTTTGCTGCCGACCACCGCCTTCGCCATCGTGGCGCAAACTGGCAATATGTACAACGGCTTGTGGTACCCGATCATCATCGCCGGCGCGACCGTCGTGATTGGCACCTTGTTCATCAAGGAAACCAAAGACGTTGACATCTACGCTGACGACTGAGCGTGGGTTAATTGATCTGCAGGCCCTCGTCTTTGGACGGGGGCTTTTTTTATTGAAAAAGGAAAGAAAATCATGTGGAAAATTGCATTGGCTTTTGTCGCGTTCGCAGCGTTGGCGATCTTCATTTTGAGCCAGGGTGGCGACATTGATATGGGCGGCGAAAAGCACGGCGCTGAGGCCATCCACTCGGAGCCTGCACAGCCTGCTGCCTCGGCGCCGGTTGTTGCACCTGATTCCCCCGCCAAATAAAGAGACCCATAAAGACTTGGGTTGATCGGCCGTCGGGTTTTGACCCGCAGGCTAGACTCGACCTGAGTCCCTGTCAAACAGAGCGCTAGCTGCGCCACGCAGCACTAGGTTCTTGACCCATTCAGTGTCAAGATTCAGCGCAGCCCACTCGCGTTGTCAGGCGGTCTTTGCTCCGCGGCACAAGCGAGACAAGAGGCAGAAACGACTCAACCAATAGGAGCGTGCGAAAAGGGCTGTTTGAAGAGCGCCATCGCCACGCGCGAGAAGCCGTCTCAAATAAGTGCTTACCCTTGCGCGGCACGCCAATAGCTGTCAAATATCATCTAGTGATAAAAATTACAAGGGTTAACCCTTTGTCGACGGGTATTCACTGGTGATTTTGTCAGGAAGCTGTCAGCATTCCGAATCACATTCGCTCATCCATGAAAGAGAAAAACGCAGGATGCTACTTTTAATCGTTATTTCTAAGAGTTTGATAGAGCTATCGTTGATGTTTCTTGCTGGTCGATTCCTATTGGGTTTACTGGCCGGCGTCAAGCGGCAGACCAACATTTTTTGGCAATTGCTGGATGTCGCGTCCAAGCCCTCGCTTTGGCTGACGCGCCGCATCAGCCCCAAGCTCATCCTTGATCAGCACATTCCGTTGGCGGCAGGCAGTTGGCTGCTCATCGCGTGGGTGCTGCTGGTCATGGCCAAAATTGACATCTGCCTTCAGGTCGGTGCCGCAGTATGCCAATGAATGTCAATACCGCCCCGCCAGCAGCGCCCAGCATGGGGCGCCGCGCACTTTTTGTCCAACATTGGCGCGCCAAAATTTTCTTGTTTCTCGGCATGCGGGCCTCGGCCAAGCAGGTTTTTCAAGAGGTTTTGCAACTGGCCCCCCAAGACTTGCTGGCCCTGAACAGCCTCGGCTTCAGCGCGATGCAAGAGGGTCATTTTGAACTGGCGCTGAGTTACTTTGACCAAGTCGCAGAACTCTCCCCTGAGACCTCGAACGCGCATTTCAACCAAGCCTTTGTTTGCGAAGAACTGGGCCGGCTTGAAGGCGCTGAGCGCGGTTTTCGGGCCGCTATCGCGATCGAAGACAAGATGGATCGGGCCTGGTACGGCCTCGGTCTGGTGCTGGTCAGGCAAGGGCGGCTTGAAGAAGCTGTCGCCGCCCTCAAGCGCAATACCAAACTTCAACCCATGAGTCCCTTTGGCTGGTACCAGCTGGCTCGGGTGCATGTGGACCTGAAGCAAGCCGACGAGGCGCTGGTGGTGATCCGTTACCTGAAGGGGTTCGAGCCCAAGGTTGCGGCGCAACTCGAGCGTGAGACGGGATTGAAGGTCGGAAATCTAAGTTGAGATGTTACTAAACCCATAAGAGGAGACAAGCAATGCAACTGACCGCAAGGCACCATGAATATTGGCGCAAAAATCTGCGAATCACTGCTTTTTTATTGAGCATTTGGTTCTTAGTCACGTTCGTTTTGGTCTTTTTTGCAAGAGACCTCGACTTCAAATTTTTTGGTTGGCCATTTTCGTTCTGGGTTGCAGCTCAGGGCGCTCTGGTGGTTTATTGCTTGATCATCGGGTATTACGCCCACTACATGAACAAGCTTGACAGAGAGTACGGCGTCGCTGAAGGAGAACAGTCATGAGCATGTTTGGCAGCGCTGACCAGTCGCAGAGCGACTTCAAAAAAGGCCTCAACAAGGTCTACACCTGGTACACGGGCGGTTTCATCGGCTTCGTGATCGTGCTGGCCATTCTCGAGCAAATGGGCTTGCCGAGAAACTGGATTGGCTACCTGTTCTTAGCGGCAACGGTGCTGCTTTACGCGGGCATTGGCGTGATGAGCCGAACCAATGACGCTGCTGAGTACTATGTGGCGGGTAGGCGGGTCCCAGCCATGTACAACGGCATGGCGACCGGCGCTGACTGGATGTCTGCGGCATCCTTCATCGGCATGGCCGGAACCTTGTACCTGACGGGTTATGGCGGTCTGGCCTTCATTCTGGGTTGGACGGGTGGTTACTGCTTGGTGGCGCTGTTTCTAGCACCCTACCTGCGCAAGTTCGGCCAGTTCACTATCCCAGACTTTTTGGGTGCTCGCTACGAGGGAAACATGCCGCGTCTGATTGGTGTGTTTGCGGCGATTTTGTGTTCCTTCACTTACGTTGTGGCGCAAATTTATGGTGTTGGCTTGATCACTGCGCGCCTGACGGGCCTGGCTTTTGAGGTCGGCATCTTCGCTGGTTTGGCTGGCATTTTGGTCTGCTCGTTCTTGGGCGGCATGCGTGCCGTCACTTGGACTCAAGTGGCCCAATATGTGATCTTGATCATTGCGTACCTGTTGCCGGTGATTTGGTTGTCGGTCAAGCACACGGGTGTGCCGGTGCCGCAAGCTGTTTACGGCTACACGCTTGAAAAAGTGACGGCCAAAGAAGAGCTGCTGATGAAAGATCCGAAAGAGCTGGAAGTACGCGGCATTTTCAAAGCCCGTTCCGACGCTGCGGTTGAAAAACTCAAGGACGTGCCAGCTGCCATGGCTGCAGACAACGCCGCGGCAGAGAAAAAACTGGA
>JABMMH010000420.1 GCA_013205645.1 Polaromonas sp.
GGGTCAAGGCGGGCTATGGTCCGCTTATTTTTTAGGGTTAACTGATTTTGGATGGTAGCGCCAAGCGGGCGCCAGCGGCCGCCCATGAAAAAAGCCCCCGGACGCCGAACGTCTGGGGGCTTGATAGAGCCACGAAAGGTCGGCCAGGCCGACCTGGAGGCACCGATTTAGAAGCGGTGGCGAATGCCCAGTGCGATGTTGGTCGAATCCACACCCGCAGCCGACGTCACGCCGCCCAGGAAGCCATTGCCGCCCGGTGCGACTTGGCCCTGGCCCTTGTTGTTGAAGCGGGTCAGCACCGCATTCAGGTCGGTGCGCTTGGAAAGTGCGTAGCTGTAGGTCGCGCCGTAGGAATCGGTGTCGGCATTGACGGCCCGCTTGTCATCGAGGCGGTTGAATGCCGTGACGATGGTGTGCGCGCCCAGGGTGAGTTTGTAGCCGATGTGGAACAGCTGGGCGTCCTGCCGGAAAGCGATGTTGTAGGCGTTTTGGAATTGGGGAGTCAACGGGCCCACAGGGTTGCCTGCGAAAAGCGGTGACAGACCGGATGGGTTGTCATCCTTGATCGTGGCGTACAGGCCATAAAGGGCGCCCGGGCCGATGTTGACGTTTGCACCGACCACGGCGTTTGAAAGGGACTTCTCGCCACGCTCGTTCTTCTTGGTGTTGTACCCAATGCCTGCGCCGAACAAGGGCGTCTTGTACTGCAGCATGCCGCCCAGGAAGCGTCCTGCGGAACTGTTGCCAGCCACTTCGCCGGCACCATACATCAGCACTGCGGTGACGCCGCTGGTCTGAATGGCGTATTGAATTGTGTTGCTCAAACGAATGTCAAAGGCGGCAGGCAGGCTGGCGACCTGACCGGCAGCCAGGCTCGACTGCGTCTGCGACGCGTCATAAGTGGCCGACACCAGATAGCCCGGTGTGTACTGACGGCCGAGCGTGACGGCACCGACAGGCGTGATCAGCCCTGCATAGACCTGCCGGTCAAACAGGTTGCCGGCCAGATTGACCCCAAACGCGCTACCCGCCAATCCAGTGCTGAGCCCGGCGACAGCAGACGCCACAGTGGCACCACCTCCAAGCGGCGTTCCGGCCGGAATTCCGTTGGCTGCCAGCGTCGACAGAACGCTTGCATTCACCCGGTCAGGCACCTGCGTACCCGAATTCGGCCGATTCGACATCGCGCCCGTATCCACTTCAAAGCGGTTCTCCAGAACAAAAATGGCCTTGTAACCACCACCGATGTCTTCGGTGCCGCGAAGGCCGAAGCGCGAACCTTCCATGATGCCGCTGGCAATCGTGTTGACCGTGCCCTGGCGCAAGCCGGAAACGCGGTTGTAGCCGCCGTCAACCAGGCCGTAAAGCGTCACGGTGCTTTGTGCCATCACGGCGGTGGTGGACAACAGTCCCATGGCTGCGGCGGCCACCAGAGTCAATTTTTTCATGGAGTCTCCAAGGGGTTCATTAAAAAGCCAATCGCCAAATACCAAAATGGTGCGCTTTTAGCGGAATCTATGAGGGCAAGATTAATGTCGATGTAAAGGCACGTAAAGAGTGCTTTTACCGGGGTCATCACGTTTGCGACAGGGAAAAACCCTTGCCCGCACACGAATAATCCCCGCTCAAAACAAGCCCGGGTGGGGAGTGTTTCCCTCTGGGCAGCCACCATCAGCGAACGCGAAGCTGGGTGCCTGTGCGCACTTGCTTGACGGTGGCTTCGGCTGCCGATGAATCAAACCGGTTTTTGGCTGGCGTGGTGCTGACGCCACATTCACGAGTGAGTTGGGTCACGGCGGTGTCACAGATTTACGCCGTCGAGCCCAAAATTCATCGCTGTCATTGGTCAATGCAGCCCTTTTACGCGGATGTTTTGTAGGCAAACACCTACGGCCGGACGGGCGAAACAGTAAGTTTGTTGCTAATGCACGACGGAAACGGCACGTAACTTGCGTTCATTGCAAATGTTTTTTGCGAACCGCCTCGCTATTTGCTTAAATCTCTTCAGGGTTTACCAGACAGCCCTCAAGCGAGTTTGTAAACAACATTTTTTTTTCCACCTTTTGGAGTTTCTATGAAAAAAAGTTTGATCGCCTTGGCAGTGCTCGCCGCTTCCGGCGTGGCTTCGGCGCAATCCACTGTGACGATTTACGGCCTGGTTGACGCTTATGTCGGCGCTGTGAAGTCCAATAACCTTCGCCAGACCGTCATGAACAGCGGTGGTTTCAATACCAGCCGTTTTGGTTTCAAGGGAACTGAAGATCTGGGCGGCGGTCTGAAAGCCAACTTCGTACTGGAAAACGGTTTCAACGTTGACACGGGTGCGACTCCAAACAGCGGCCCGACAAACCAGTCAATCTTCAGCGGCCAGTCATGGGTTGGCCTGTCGGGTGGTTTTGGTGAGGTCAGGCTCGGCAAAATGTGGACGCCTTTTGATGAAGTCAAAGGCTCCGGCGCTGCTGCGTTTGACGCCAACATCTTCGCCCCGGCATCCAACGTCTGGGTGAGCAACAACTACAACGACCGTCCGGGCAATTCGATTTATTACGCAACGCCTAACTTCAGCGGCTTCAGCGCTGCTGCTCTGTACGCATTCGGCGAGAACAAGACCAATGCGGTGGGTATTACGCCAGCTCAAGACGCTGGCAAGACCGCCAGCGTGAATGTTCAGTACGCCAATGGCCCTATCGGTGTGGCGTTGTCACATCAGCAAGAAAAAGCGAACGGCAATGCGGTCAGCACGAAGTACAACCAGCTCAATGGCTCGTATGACCTCGGCGTCGCCAAAATCCTGGCCGCTTACGGTAACGTGAAAGTCAGCGGCGACAAGACCAACGAATACCAAATCGGCGTGGACGTACCACTGGGCGGCGCTTTGACTGTATCTGGCGGCGTAGCTGCTTCCAAGACCAAATTTGGCGCCGCTGCTACTCCTGAATCCAAGAGCACGGGTTTTGGTTTGGCTGCGAAGTATGAGTTGTCCAAGCGCACCTTCCTGTACACCGGCCTGCAAGCCGCCAAAACGAAAGTTGCTAACTCAGCTGACGTCAAGACCGACACCTTCGCAGTTGGCGTTCAGCACAAGTTCTAATTCCCATCTGGCTTGACGCCAGAAACGAAATTTGACATCTAAGCCGCTTCCGGGGAAACCTGGAGGCGGTTTTTTCTTTCTTGATCGGCCCGAGAAGGGTGGCCACATGAAGCGCAGGTTCTCCTGCGGTGTGCGGGTTAACCACTGTGCGCTGTTGTTTCTCATCAACGACCAGATTGACGGTGTTGGATGCGTGCAACATAAAGCCGTTTTTTCTGCCCTTTATTGGGCAATTCTTTGCGAATCAGAAGCCACTCTGGTGCAATAGTGACAACTTCCCGAAAGGGGGTTGGCCCGGGTCTCTGGGGAGTCAAGAAACTGCTCAGGCAGGTGTTTGATCCTCCTTGCCGGAGCCCATGTTTAACCGTGGAGATACCTTTAAATGAAAAAGACTCTTATCGCTTTGGCCGTGTTGGCCGTTTCCGGCGCCGCAATGGCCCAATCGTCGGTGACCCTTTACGGCGTTGCTGATGCTATGGTCGGTTCGAAGGAGGCCAACTCTGTCAATGCTGCTGGTGTTGTTACCAAGCTTCGCCAGACTGTTATTGATTCCAACGGTCTGAGCAGCTCGCGTTGGGGCCTGCGTGGCACCGAGGATTTGGGTGGTGGCATGAAAGCCGTGTTCGTGCTCGAGAGCGGTTTGAGCATTGATACCGGTGCAGCTGCAAGCACATCTTCATTGTTTAATCGCCAGGCTTTCGTCGGCCTGGACAGCAGCTTTGGTACCGTTTCCTTGGGTCGTCAATACAGCGCTTACGACAGCGTTCGCGGTACCTTTTTGTCCGCACAGGGCAACAGCACATCGTTTGATGCCACGAACAGTGCAACCATCAATACGGCTCTGTTGACTGGTTTGACCAGCGGTGCCACTGCTCTACAGGCTCTGGCTACGGTGAACAGCTATGGTGGCCGTATCGGTGCCTGGACTGGCTACCAGACCCGTATCGACAACAGCATTCGTTACGCAACGCCTAACATCAGCGGCTTCCAGGCTGCAGTTGTTTATGGTTTGGGTGAAAACAAAGCCGCTAATGTTGACCCAACCAAGAACGCTTCGTTCAGCCTGACTTACGCAAATGGCCCTATCGGCGTTGCAGTGACTCACGCAGACGACGAACTCATCCAAGACTTTCATTTGAAAAACACCGCGATCGGTGGCTCCTATGACTTCGGAATTGCCAAGGCTTTTCTGTCGTACAACAAAGCTAAGATCACCGGCATAGCCAAGCAGAACGAGTGGGCTGTTGGCGCGCGCGCTCCTATTGGTGCCGCGACTCTGGTCGCCCAGTACGCCCAATCCAAGGGCGACGACCTTGGTAAGAGCACGAGCTTTGGCTTGGAAGGCCAGTACAGCCTGAGCAAGCGCACCACCGCTTACGCAGCTTTCAACAGCACCAAGGTTGAAATTCTGAACGACGCGAAAAACAGCGTCTTTGGCCTGGGTGTTCGCCACACGTTCTAATTTTCCAGCTAGCGCAAGCTAGTTTGAAAAAGAACCCAAACCCCACCGTGGCAACACGGTGGGGTTTTTTTACGGACGTTCGACACCTGTCTTCGTTTGTTAAAACTCCAGCCGTATCCCACGGCAAGGTCTCGCGCTGACAAGAAATTCGACATGACCATATCTTCTGTAGTGATCAAGGCGGGTGCTGCGGCGCTCTGGATGTGTCTCGTCAGCGCCTGCACGACGCTGGCACCGGACAAGCCAGCCCCTGAAGCAGCCGCCTCCGACGTGACCTGGCTGTCTGCGGTGCAGGCCAACGACCGTTCGGGCGCCTGGCAGCACCGGGCCTTCCCCGGTAAAAAAACCACCGACTACCGCGCCACCCTGCATGAGGGTCGCCACGCAGTGCGCAGTGAATCCCGCGCCGCCGCGAGCATGTTGCGTGAAACGCTGCGTGTCGAGGCGGCCGATCTGGGCAAGGTCTCTTTCTCGTGGAAGGTGCCGGCGCTGATTGCCACTGCCGATCTGATGCAGCCCGACACGTCCGACTCGCCGGTGCGGCTGGTGCTGGCGTTCGAGGGCGACCGATCGACGTTTTCCGCCAAAAACGCGATGCTGTCTGAACTGGCCCTGACGCTGACCGGCGAACCGCTGCCCTACGCGACGCTGATGTACGTGTGGGGAACGCAGCATGTACCGGGAAGCATCATCGTCAGCCACCGGACCGACCGCATTCGCAAAATGGTGCTTGAATCCGGGCCGCAGCATCTGGGCCGCTGGCTGGATTACGAGCGCGACATCAAGGCCGACTTTGAAAAGGCTTTCGGCGAGGCACCAGGCGCGCTGGTAGCCATTGGCATCATGACCGATACCGACAACACGCGCGGCGCGGCGCAGGCGTGGTATGGGCCGGTCAGGCTGCGGGACCACCCTTTACAACCCGTGTTAACCACCACGGTGTCAACACCGTAGTCAACGCGGCGTCTTCACAATGCTGCCAGCTGCGGAGCAATACAAAGAATACTTGTATTTTTTGTAGTCCAACTTTTGAACAGGGCGTTTTATTGTGGCTACTTCCATACGCCTTGACTCCGCCATTGAGCAGCGTTTGGACAATCTGGCAGCGCAAACGGGTCGCACCAAAGCCTACTATTTGCGTGAACTGGTGACCGACGGGCTCGAGGATCTGGAGGACCTGTACCTTGCAGAGCAGTGACTGGTCGATATTCGCGCCGGTCAAAGCGACACGGTGTCGCTGTCGGAAGTCATGAAGCGATATGGCCTGGACAATTGAGTTTGGCCGCCTCGCTGAACGCGAGCTGGACGTGTACCCGTGAAGCTTGTAGATACGCCTAAGCCCGCCTATCAGCAGGCGGATGACCAGGTTAATACAACACCCGCACCCCGCTAAGCGCCAGCGGCCGCGCCTTTGGTTGGCCCTGATTTCGCTGGTTCCGTAGTCATGCAACCGGATTAAGCCTAAAATTTAGCTATGGAACTCGAAATTTACAACGCGTTTGTCAAAGCAGGCGTACCAGAAGCCGATGCAAAGGCTGCGGTTGAGTCTATCAACAAGGAAATCGACAAGCGTTATTCGCTTCACGCCCAGCAGCTTTTCACCAAGGCTGATGGTGCCGAACTGAAAACAGAAATCATCAAATGGTCGATTGGCACCGTCTTCGCTGCTGTCGGGCTTTTCGCTGGGCTGAGCAAATTATTTCATTAGCCTTTGGGCTGCACTGGCAGGTAGGCCGCTGATGAGCGGCTTTTTTAATTTAAAAATGACCCCGCTACGCGCCAGCGGCTGCGCCTTTGCCCACATCGCGGAGTTTCACCCGAAGCTGACAGACTTCCGGCGTGACCTGCACGCCCACCCCGAACTCGGTTTCGAAGAAATCTACACCTCGGGCCGCGTGGCCCAGGCGCTCAGCTTGTGCGGCGTCGATGAGGTGCACACGGGGATCGGAAAAACCGGGGTTGTCGGGGTAATCAAAGGGAAACAGGCCGGCAGGGCAAGCGGTAGCGGCGCGCTGGGGCCGATGGTGGGCCTGCGCGCCGACATGGATGCGCTCACCATGACCGAACACAACGCCTTCGGCTGGAAGTCGGCCCGCCCCGGCGTGATGCACGGCTGCGGCCACGATGGTCATACCACCATGCTGGTCGGTGCCGCGCGCTACCTGGCCGAAACGCGCAATTTTGCCGGTGACGCGGTACTGATGTTCCAGCCGGCCGAAGAAGGCCGGGGCGGCGCGTCCGCGATGATCAACGACGGGCTGTTCGAGCGATTTCCGGTGCAGGCCATTTACGCCATGCACAACTGGCCGGCCATGCAGCCCGGCACCATCGGCCTGAACGCCGGGCCGATGATGGCGGCAGCCGACCGCATCACGATTGAAGTGACCGGCAAGGGCGGTCACGGCGCACATGCCTACCTCACGGTCGACCCGGTGCTGGCCGCCGCGCACATCATCACGGCGGTGCAGAGTATCGTGTCGCGCAACGTCAAGGCGATCGACAGCGCCGTCATCAGCATTTGTGCGGTGCAGGCCGGCGACCCCGGTGCGATGAGCGTGGTGCCCGACACGGCCACGCTGGTCGGCACCGTTCGGACCTTCCATCCCGCCGTGCAGGACCTGGTCGAGCGTCGCCTGCACGCGTTGTGTGCGGCCGTGGCTCAGGGTTTTGGGGCGACGGCCACCGTGAAGTACGAACGCATTTACCCGGCTACCCTCAATTCGCCGGCCGAATTCGCGCTGGCAGCCGCCGTGGCCGACCACCTGGTCGGGCCGCACAACGTGGTGCGGGACCTGGAACCCAGCATGGGTTCGGAAGATTTTTCCTTCATGCTGAAGGTCAAACCCGGCGCCTACCTGCGGCTGGGGCAGGGCGAACAGATCCCCGACGGTCAGGGCGGCACGGTCGGCGGGCTGGGCAGCCGCTTTTTGCACAACAGCTGCTATGACTTCAATGACCAGGTGCTGCCGCTGGGCGCGGCCCTGTTTGCCGGCATCGTCGAGCGCTCGTTGCCGCTGACCTGAGTCTGTCCCACTGTATTGATGATGCTATAAAAATAATAGCTATCTACGCAGGTAATTTATGGGCTGGAGGCCTGAAACACTCAGAATCCAGCGAAACTCATCGAGCTCTTCCTCCTTCCCCTTCTGGGGGAAGGCGTCATGCGGGGAAGGTGCGTAGCTACAACCCAAACCCTGCGGGCTAATACAGCGAATCCGCACCCTCGGGCCGGGTCTTGAAGCGCTTGTGCACCCAGTAGTACTGCGCCGGCATGGTGTTGATGTAGGTCTGCAGGTGCGCGTTCATGCGGGCGGTGTCGGCCACCAGGTCGTTGGTCGGAAAATCTTTCCATGCCGGCATGAACTCGACCTCGTAGCCCTGCGGCGTCATGCGCGCCAGCACCGCCACCACCTTGGCGCGGCCGAGCCGGGCGAAACGCGACAGCGACGGAACTGTGGCGGTCTGAACACCATAAAACGGCACGAACACCGAATCGTCCGGCCCGAAATCCATGTCAGGCAGCAGGTAAAACGGCTGCCCCTGGCGCAGTGCCGCAATGAGGGGCTTGACGCCGTCAATCCGGCCAAACAGCCGCATGTTGCCAAAGCGCTGGCGGCCGCGCAGTATCCACTGATCAACCAGCTGGTTCGACTGGTTGGTGTAGAGCGTGGTCGACACCCGCTGCACGCGCTGCGCCAC